>PMJA01000222.1 GCA_003158415.1 Methylobacter sp. | reverse complement strand
TACCTGTGGGTAATGAGAAGTTACCACTCGCGTCAGCAACCGACTGTTCTGATAAGTGTTTTTGGCTAAGCCTTAGGCAGTTTGTTAGGCGGTTTTCTGCTCCATTTGCTCACAATATGGCCCAACTTCTCTGCGATGGCCGATCTTGTTTCAGTTCGCCCCCATTCTTTTATCAGAAGCTGATCGTAGTGTGTATGTTGTTTGTGGCGAACATGTACTTTCACGGCTGGTTCGATGGCTTCTGCGTCGAACGCCTTCACCGCCTCCTTGCAATGAGACTGAAATAACACTAACGCCCTCGGTAACCAAACGATCAACCACAGTTTTTGCGTCATCTTCGTTGTTGATATCAAGGCCCGAGCCAGGAAAAACGTTATTCAGATACAGTGTCGACCGTTTAAAGGTTATCATTAAATGATGATGTTAATTTAGATATCAAACACCACAATTATTCATGGTGAAACCCAACGAGCATGATATTTCTACCGCATTGCGGTCAGACTCTGACCCGTTTGATTGGCATAAAATATATTTCACACTTAATGACCATAAAATCATACACATCTAAAAGTCGACTCTGGTTTTCCCATCGCGCCAAGTTTCTAGTTGCTACCTCTTTGATCGTCCTGATGAGTATGGGTGGCGCCATTTGGTGGTACCGATCCAGTATGATGCTGTGGGGGCTACAAGAGCTCATTAATCTTACATCGCTATCAACGCCAAAACTTTCGGGGCTTCGGTTTAGTTTAAAGCAGGCCGAGTTGGCTACAATGGAATTTGGTATCGGAACTAGTGTAGGACAGTTATCCGCGAAACTGGAAAATATTAGAGTTGACTACGACCTAATATCCCGTAAAGTCGGAACTGTTACCGTTAGTCATGTACAGTTGCAGTTGGCCTATCAACCCACTGACAATTCAAGGGTAAAAAATGTTAGTCCGAGCGCGCCGCAAGTCCTACCGCTAGAAAAATTAACAATAGAAAGTCTTGATTTTGATATCCACACACCTTGGGGTTTAAGCCGCTTTGGCGGCCGGGCCGAAATCAAACGTAAACCAGCGGATTCATTCGAAGCCATCTTTCAGGATGCCAGCCAATCTATTCTGTTTGCACTCGGCCCTGGCCTCAGCATAGAGAGAGCGACTGTCGAAGCTATGCCAAATGGCAAGATTTTTGATCTCGTTGTCGATCATCTGGGTCAACCTAGGCAACAAGTCAAGCTGCATGCCGATATCGCTCCCCTTGTCGAATGGCTAAACACAAGCAGCTTAGTACCGGAAACCTGGAAAGCAAACGTGGGAACAGCTAAATTATCCCGGATGGCATCCAGCTTGTCGGCTATGCAGCTGGAATTTAATGCGACAAGCCCTGATAGCTTCGACACCCTGGAAGGCAAGGCGATGCTGACTCGTGACCGTAAACCTCTGCTCAGCGCTGTTTTGTCGATGGCGACATTCCCCCGCGCGCTTGACATTAATGGCAATCTGGACATGGCGGCGAGTGAAGTGTTTGAATTACTGAAACCATGGCGCCAAGAAACCACTAGTGGCTGGATTATATCTGCAGGTAAGATTCAGGGCTTGATGAAATTGCATTGGCAATCCGATAGCAAGAGTTCCGGGACTGCACAGCTGAAAGCCTCAAACTTGACATTGATAGCTGGCGCTATGCAGGTGGAGGCTGCAAATATCGAATTGGAGTGCGCTGATCTGACCCTTCCCGCTATGATATTGTCCGCAGACGCCCAGAAACTTAAATTTGGCAAGGCAATCACAGCCGACAATTTGACGATCAAGGCCCATTACCTGGAAAAAATATTGACTCTGGATCAGGCTAAACTATCAATGTTTAGTGGTCTCATGGAGATATTGCCGGGGCCTTTGGATCTCGACCAGCATACGATTCCGGTGACAGTCCGACTGAAAGACGTTGATCTTTCACAATTGTTATCCAGTTTGCAATATCCGGATATTTCCGGCACAGGCACCCTCAATGGCGAGCTGCCGCTAAGACTTACTGCAGATACGGTAGAATTACAGGATGGCTTGCTTAGCGGAATAAGTCCCGGTGTGATACGCTACCTTGGGCCGGTAGCAGATAATGAAAGCCTTGCCTTTTCAGCCTTGCGCAATCTGGCCTACCATAACCTGCAAGCTAGGGTTAATTACCTGTCCAATGGTGATTATCGCCTGGGTTTGCGCCTGGAAGGCAGCAACCCTGAGGTATTATCGGGGTATCCGCTTACCTTTAGTCTGAATATCAGCGGACATTTGCCGGAACTTCTCCGTAGAGGGATCGCGACAGGTGATTTTGAACGGATTATTATGGAAGAGGCAAAAACTAAACAGATCAACACTGAAAGATTTGTAAAACCGCTAACCAAAGTCCCCTCAGGGGATCAACAACCCAAGCCGCCTACGGCGAACCGGAGCCATCAATGAATTGGAAATCTGTAAAATATGCTTTCATCTTATGCAGTGCTTCCAACCTGTTGGGTTGTTCCCCGTCCGTTAAGTTCGAAGCGCCGGACAAACCGATAGAAATCAATATGAACATTAAAATCGATCACGAGATCCGGATAAAAGTAGAAAAAGATGTGGACGAGCTGATTTCCAACAAAAAAAGCCTGTTTTAAAGGAACAACCGATGAACAACAAAAAAATAATGTCTATTTTAGCGACGCTGTCTCTGGGCTTATACCTGACTACCATGTCGGTAGCTGCAGCCGATCTGGCTCAGGCTAAATCTACTGGATTGGTAGGCGAACAACTCAATGGTTTGCTTGGACTGGTCAAGCCTGATGCGCCCGATGATGTGAAAGCACTGGTGCAAAGTATCAATTCCCAGCGACTAGCTGAATACCAGCGCATCGCCGCAAAAAATGGCGTAGCTGCAGAAGAAGTAGCACGGCTCACCGCGCTAAAAGTGATAGGACAGGCAAGTTCCGGACAGTACGTGCAAACCCCATCCGGTTGGCAAATGCGTTAACAATACTGTTTTGCCACAAATATCCCCTTAACTTAGGCGGCTTAACAGTGGTGTTCAGCCTCGCGCGCAGCGAATCGGCTGCAATACCGGGTTGGGCGACGCGACTCTATTGTGGTGAACGTTCAACCAACTTGAATACTTGTTGGCGCCGATCGAACAGGGTAATTGTCACCGAACAAGCATATTGCCCACCTTCATTCCTCCATATTCATCGCCACAAAGCGACCAGTCGTGACTGACTCTTCCTGGCCGCTATGGTTAGCTATACATAGCGACCCACTGCTGCCGGTCACAATCATTATTGCTTGCAAAGCTCTTTCAATAAGGCTTCTCTTGCAGAGTCACGCACAAAAACATGGGTTTGTAACTCATAGATATCTTCTTCTTTAAGATTTCCCTCTATTTTTCCAAAAGTGACTTTGGCATAACATTCATGCCATTCTCTGTAAGCGGCGAAGAATTCATTAAGTTTTTCTGAGACTGTCTGATTTTCGGTATGAATTTGCTCAAGAAGTTCTGAGTTAAACCGCCAGCTCCATTCTTTTATTTCCAACTCTTTAGCGACATTTCGTACAACTTCGCCAAAGAAAGCCTTCAAGTCGTTTTCTGTTAACCAAAGCATCATGACTCCTGGTAATACTAACAATTATATAGGTTCGGATAGTTTATAGAATGGTTACTATAGGCCATCAACAAATTTTATAAAGTAGTTTTTTCTGAACAGAATATTATTTAGATACATTCACGACAGGCTGTCCTTGGCCGTTAGCTTGAAGCTATCGGGTTAATTTAGGCTAAAACGCTAACCACCCATTTACCATAAAGGTGTTGTTGACTTGTGATCCTGCGCTGCTGCCGTTGAATTGGGAATAGCCGATATATTGCAAGCTGGTACGCAGGTTCATCAAATAGGCGTACGAATGGTCTTTACCAAACGGCACATAAACCAGCTCTGCCGTGTAGTATTGGCTATTAGGCTTGTTTAAAGGATACATATCAGAAGAATAGAGCAAGGCATCCGTTGATCCGGTTGTCCGGTTATAAGCGAAAGTGACACCATAAGTCTGCTCAAAGGTATAGGTGGTATTAATCTTAAAGCTGGTCAGATAAGTATTACCCATAGAATTAATAGTGCCTGCGAGCTGGTTTGCAGACAGCTTTTGGTCTTCATACAAATATGACGTTTTGGTTTCAAAGATATGCCTAGGGTTAGCCATATACTGATAAGTCGCATCGACTGCGACATCGGTATAATGATTTGAGCCATAAGTGCTGTCACGTCCGGGAACCACATTGGCGCTCATACCGTAATGGCCCAGCGAAAAATAGTGACCTTTCCAATCCTGTTGCAAAGTCGCTCGCCAATAGGGGGCCGGGCCATCGAGACTAATCCTGTTAACTCCGGCGATACCGAATGTGCTTTGGGCATTGCTGGAAAATGAGCCATAAGCGCCAGCTTCCAGATACAGCAGATTGTTAATCATCGTATACGCGGTAGCGCCGCCGACTTGAGATCCTAGAGGAATTCCTCCGTCAATCAATGGCTTGGCTCCAATACCCGGCTGTACACCGCTGCCGGTATAAGGAAAGCCCCAGGCCGGCGTAGTATTCCACAAGTCTTGTGTGGTCGGGTTGTTGTTTAGCGAGATACCGTAAGTAATGGGCGTGTCGCCCAAATCCAATTGATCGGCAAACCGGATGTCGGTATTATCCATTTTAAGATTATCATTATAGCCGTCATAAGTGAGCTGACTTAACGCGCCAACCTTGCCATAAACACGACCGGCATAAAATAGCGATGCCTGATCAAAAGTGAAATTATTGTTTGGATTATTGCCTGAATTGAGTCCAGCTTGAGGGTTTTGGGTATTGGTAAATGATCCCATGACCATGCCACTGAGCGCAGGCAGTTTGGCGGCAGTACCAGTACCCCCACCCATCGTATAACCGCCCAGCTTGAAATCACGACCGAAAGGCGTCAAATTAGGCCCGAAAGATTGGGTATGACATACGCTACAGGCTTGGCCTGTTTGCCGGGAAAAACTGGGCATAGCCTCAGCGCCAGGGCTGTTTAATAAGAGGACTGATATGAGTACCAGCAGCGATGTCAGAAAAAATTGCGTATTGTAGGTTTGTTTAAAAAGAACTTGCATGATAAATAGGCTTGAAAAGGATGACCGTTCATTATAACTTATTATTACTAGGGTTTAAGCCTATCAAGTGTAAAAAGGTCTCAATAACGAAATCAAAGTCATCAAGCGGCGTTGTTATGGGATATATGACTTAGGTCGGTTATTCCAGCATATCTGGCTGGATGTCGAAGGTAGGCGGATATTTGGCTATGCCTAATACTATATGTAGTGGTCACTCCACGAAATCGGGAAGAGCCAAAATTTTTATCCACATGATGATATTTAGAATAAGTTTCTAGCGAAAAATAAAGATTACAAAACTGTATAGTTTTGGAAGGCTTCTTACAATGTGATTGAGGTTATTCTATTTCGAAGTCTGGTAATTCCGCCTGATATGAAAGAGGATTGATCATGGCTCAAAATAAAAAATCGTTACAATCGGTATGGGATTGTTGTCATTGACAGGTGCTTTCGGCGCACAAGCCTATACTGGCATGGCTTTGGAAAAACAAACCAAGGTGACGATGACTGAAGCGCGCTATCGCACTGAAAGCGCATCCCGGCAAAATCACCGATGAGGAATTGGAAAAAGAAGCGGGTGGTAGCGGCTTACGTTATTCATTTGATATCCGCAAAGGCAAAGTCACGCAGGAAGTGGGCGTAGATGCTAAGACTGGTGCGGTATTGGAAAATAAAGCTGAAGGCGCTAATCCGTATTAATGGATAGCTTTTTTATATATTAAATTTTAAAAGAGTATGGATTTATACTGCAGTTGACCGTAAAGGAAGCTGTTGGGAATTCGGGTAAAGGAGGTCAGAGAAAGCGTTAGCAGGGAAGCTCAAATGTCCGGTTCTTAAGGGGAAGCGACCTAGTAATATGTGGTTCCTACCTGACGAATATTTGGAATAGTTTTTTACCCGCATCCTGGCAGTTGTCTTTCTGGTTGCCAAGTAAGGATGAGTACTCTTTGCTACTACTCGCCGTCATAGAAACGAATCGTTAGTAGAGTGACGAAAAGCAGCGCATGAAACCAAACTAAGCTGATACTCGGCTTCTGGCCGAAACCAAAGGTTTGCTTTTCGCTTTTAAAATATCAAACCAATTACCTGATGTTGCATTAAGGAAAAAATGAACACGAATCAGCAAGAAACTCTCAGCAAGGTCCCGGAAGTAACCTTGATCTTTTGGATCATAAAGATCCTCGCTACAACCCTTGGGGAGACCGGTGGTGACGCAGTGTCAATGTCAATGAACCTCGGCTACCTTATTGGTACAGGAATCTTTGCGGCCATATTCATCGTTGCGGTAATAGCTCAGGTTTCTGTGAAGAAATTCCATCCTATCCTTTACTGGACAACAATTATTGCAACAACAACGGTTGGAACGACGCTGGCGGATTTTGCGGATCGTTCGCTTGGCATCGGCTATGCGGGTGGAACTGCAATATTGTTTACTTTACTAATGGCGTCTCTATTCCTTTGGCATCGTATTCTTGGTTCGGTCGCTGTAGATACAGTGAGCTCACCGAAAGCAGAAATATTCTATTGGGTAACAATCATGTTTTCGCAAACCCTGGGCACTGCACTGGGCGATTGGACAGCCGATACAGCGGGTCTTGGATATATCGGTGGCGCGATTGTATTTGGTGCAATGTTGGCAGTGATCTCGGTGGCTTACTACCGAACAAATATATCTCACACAGTACTTTTTTGGGCGGCGTTCATCCTTACTCGGCCTCTTGGCGCAGTTGTTGGCGACTTTCTGGACAAACCCATCAGTAAGGGTGGATTGGAGTTGAGCCGCTACTCAGCATCGGCGGTTATTCTTGTGTTAATCTTCTTGTGTATTCTTATCTTTTCGCATAAACCGGCAAAAAAAGGACATTAAGCATAGAAACCTTCGATCAATTAATATTCATTACGTTTGTTCTCGTAGTTTAAAAGAACCATCCAGCGTTTCCTTTGGGTTCGTGGTTGCCGATTACTGGAGGTCTCTGAATGACTGTTTTTCAAGTTTAAGCAGACGCCCACTTACATTTGTCGTCCGACAGAAATTGGCCGACGGATAGGGGTAGGGAACGGCTT
>PMJA01000394.1 GCA_003158415.1 Methylobacter sp. | reverse complement strand
GCTGGAAAGTTTTTCGGAATTAACTGTGGTCATGATGGTTTTTATGCGGATTAACTGAAGATGCGAAATTATACAGATAAACGCCGGCTTATGAATCGGCTAAGTAGAAACCACGGAACACAAAATAAAGCGGCTGTTTACAGACATGCTTGATATGGCGCTTAAGTGCTTGTCAGGGATATATAAACTGAACCTGATAGTGCTGCCGGACAGCTCGGTTTTAAAAAATTGTTAATGACCAAGGCGGCATAATTTTGTATAGTGGTACAGTTTGATTTTTTATAACGGGATGAGCCCTAAAGGTTCATCCCGTTTTGTATATTTGAGGTAACGTAGTTTGACTAAGTCGGCAGTATTGGTATTAGAGGATGGAACCGTATTTAACGGTGTATCTATAGGTGCAGACGGCTGTTCTGTGGGTGAAGTGGTTTTTAATACCGCAATGACGGGGTATCAGGAAATTCTCAGTGACCCTTCTTATGCCCGACAAATTGTGACCTTAACTTATCCGCATATCGGTAATGTCGGCACTAACAGCGAAGACGACGAGTCGGCGGGTGTTTTTGTCAGCGGTTTGGTGATCAGGGATTTACCGTTATTGGCGAGTAACTGGCGCAGTGAACTTACCCTGCAACAGTATTTGCTGGATAATAACGTGGTAGCTATTGCCGATATAGACACGCGCAAATTGACCCGGCTGCTACGTGACAAGGGTGCGCAACGTGGCTGTATTATGGCGGGCGAGTCGGTTGATGTCGCGACGGCAACCGCAGCGATTGCAAGTTTTTCCGGCTTAAAAGGCCAGGATTTGGCCAAGGAAGTCACGACCGCTACGACTTATGAATGGACGGAAACTATCTGGGATTTGCAACACGGCTATACGCAAGGCGAGAATTTGACCAAGCATGTGGTGGCTTACGATTTCGGCATTAAGCGCAACATACTCAGGTTGCTGGTCAATCGCGGCTGCCGCGTTACCGTGGTTCCGGCAACCACATCCGCTGCAACCGTTTTGGCGATGAATCCCGACGGTGTGTTTTTATCCAACGGCCCCGGTGACCCTGAACCTTGTACTTACGCCATCGACGCCATCAAAACCATACTGGAAAAGAAAGTTCCTGTGTTTGGCATCTGTTTGGGACATCAATTATTGGCCTTGGCCAGCGGCGCCAAAACCGAAAAAATGAAATTCGGCCATCACGGCGCCAATCACCCGGTGCAGGAAATCGCCAGCGGGCGCGTCATGATCAGTAGCCAAAACCATGGATTTGCTGTCAATGAGGCCAGTTTGCCTGGTAATGTAATCGCCACTTATCGCTCCTTATTCGACGGCAGTCTGCAAGGTATTAAACGCACCGATTGCCCGGCCTTCAGTTTTCAGGGACACCCGGAAGCCAGTCCAGGGCCGCATGATGTCGAAGCGTTGTTTGATGAGTTTATTGATTTGATGAATGGGCGTTAGGTTGAATATTTTATTCCCTATGCTCAAGATGAATTGCAGGCAGCATTGCTGGAACCCGATGAAACGCTAACCATTGACTGTGAAAATTATCACGCAGGGGAATTGTTTTGCAGAGTTAAAAATATTGTAGGTCGGGTTAGCGACAGCCGAAAGGTACGCATAGCCTATCCTACGCAGCTTATTTCTCGTTAGGAATTTCAAAATGAAAAAACTTGCTGTTGATGTTTTGTTCGTTGTATTGATGATTATCGCATTACCCGCATTTGCGGCTGATGGTGATGACGCAATGTTTGGTTTATCTTGGGGCATGACTCCAGCTGCAATAAACGCTTTGGGTGTTTTGATGAGCAAGGTAAAAGACAATAGAAATCTCGAAACATACACAACCGCATCGCTACCGAAAAATTTATCTGACATCGAACAGTATAGCCTTAACTTTTCCGATGGTAAGCTTGTAAAGATAATAGCGGTTAGCAAAAATATTACTGGTGATATTACTGGGAGTGATGGCAAAAATAGGTTTGAGGTATTAAAGAAGTCTCTCGAAGAAAAATACGGTGCTGCATCGGATAGTTATCAGTCTATTGGGCATGCTGTTTATCGAGAATATGACGAGTTTTATCAATGCCTCGCTTACAAGGGCTGCGGCTTGTGGTATGCGGGTTTTAAAATATCTACCAAGATTATTTTGTTGGATATGAACGGACTATCTAGGGGTACTGGCTTCATAAAGTTAACCATAGAAGCCTCTCCACAATTTAGCGAAGCCTTGGAAAAAATGAAATCATTAGAGAATAAATCGGACGCTAATGCACTGTGAAAATTATCATGCGGTTTTTCGATTGAGCGATATTAATGAGAATGTAATATTTAACAATTAATTGTTTAAATGACTAAATTAAAAATTTCAATGCCTTTGTATAGCAAATTGAAATTGATAAGTGTTAGATTCTTGATGGGTTAAAATTAATGACATCTGTGTATTTTAGTGACAAAGAACTAGGTTCAAAGGAACTAAGTTCAGAAGAGATCTCAGTAGATGTATGGAAAGCTATTGTTGCTATCTATGATCTATTTATTAGCAATTGTGCGTTGGCAGGCGAATTTTCTGAAGAGTGCCTTGATCCTGGTCATGTAGTTTGCGGTTGCAATAAAAGCCAACTAGAAGATGCCTTAAAAGGTGAAGTGCCAGAATTATCTATACCTGTTAGTGGTAGTTATTATAACGAAGACAATTTGCCAAACAAATATGCCATATTAGATTTTCTGCAATTTCTGCATAAAAATATTAAAGACCCAACTAAAATCAGTTATCACGATTACCATCGTCACAACCATTATTCATTTTCAGATAATGGTTTATTTAAATCTCAGTTTAGAGATCGTATCAATACAATATTTAGCAGAAACGGGGTTGTCTTTTCCTTAGATGAAAATGGTCAAATTAAGAGGTCGATTCCAAAATCATTAGCAAAAATTATAACTGACATTAGATTTAATACAGGTGATGAACGATTAAATGAATTACTTGAAACTGCTTATTCAAAGTTTGTTTTACCACGACCAGAAAGCCGAATTGAAAGTTTAGAAAAAATCTGGGATGCTTTTGAAAGAATGAAAACCTACTTTGAAGAAAACAAAAAATTATCTGCGGATAAACTTATTAATGTCGTATCGGAAAATAATTCATTATTCTCTGAATACATAAGCCGCGAATTCAAAGAAGAACTGACAGGAATTGGTAATAAATTTCAAATCAGGCATTTTGAACGAGGAAAAGTAGAGCTTAAATCTAATCTGCACATAGATTATTTGTTCTATCGCATGAGCTGTTTAATTCATTTGTGTGTTGAGTCGTTAAGACATAACCAACTGTAATGATCGAAGTTAAAGCCTAGTAGGGTGCGCGATGCGCACCCCAAAACTTAAAATAACGAAAATAATATGCAAACTCTACAAATACAACTTCCTGATTCTATTAATATAGAAACACAAGAAATTCAACTGTTACTTGCCAGCAAACTTTATGAGAAAGGCTTGTTATCTATAGGGCAGGCTGCGCAAATGACAGGATTTTCTAAAAGAGCGTTTATGGAGTTGTTGGGGCATTACCAGGTTTCAGTTTTAAATTATCCTGCCGAAGACATCTTGCAGGATTTTGAAAATGCCTAAAATTATTTCAAACACCAGTTGTTTGATTATCTTAGATAATATTAATACACTAACTATTTTACAAAAACTTTATCAAAACATTTATTTAACCGAAGAAGTCGCTCAAGAATACGGCAAGCCTTTAGAAAAGTGGATGAATGTCGTGATGGTTAAAGATAAAAATTATTTACGCATACTCAATACCAGTGTGGATTTAGGCGAAGCAAGCACTATTGCGTTAGCTCTGCAAATGTCAGAAGACAATATAATGATACTCGATGATTTAAAAGCCAGAAAACTAGCTAAACAATTGCAACTAAAGTTTACTGGCTTATTAGGTATTTTACTTAAAGCGAAACAACAGCGAATTATTGGCTCCGTCGCTGAAATTTTGACTCAGCTTAAAAACGTGAATTTTAGAATTTCCGAAAAATTAGAAAAAGAAGTTTTAAAATTAGCAGGTGAATCGTAACGCGTAAGATGAATAAAGCAATGGCTAAAAAAAACCTTAGATGCTATTGCCTATGAGCGTTTAACGATGGTCAGGCGTTTATTTCTGTTTCCTTGTAGATAGTAGAAAACCATAACTTTTAAAAAAACAACATGCCAAAAAGAACCGACATAAAATCCATACTATTACTGGGCGCAGGCCCTATCGTCATCGGGCAAGCCTGCGAGTTTGACTATTCAGGCACGCAAGCCTGTAAAGCGCTACGCGAGGAAGGTTACCGCGTTATTCTGGTCAATTCCAATCCCGCTACGATCATGACCGATCCCGATATGGCGGATGCGATTTATATCGAGCCTATCGATTGGCAAACGGTGGAAAAAATCATCGCCAAAGAACGCCCCGATGCGGTTTTGCCGACCATGGGCGGGCAAACGGCGTTGAACTGTGCGCTGGATCTCGATAAGCATGGCGTGCTGGCGAAATATAACGTCGAAATGATCGGCGCGACTAAAGAAGCAATCAATATGGCCGAAGATCGCCAGCTCTTTAACGAAGCCATGGCGCGCATCGGTTATGAAGTGGCTAAGTCGAAAACGGCGCATAGCATGGAAGAGGCTTTGGCGGCGCAAAAGGAAGTGGGTTATCCGACGGTGATACGTCCGTCTTTTACCATGGGCGGCAGTGGCGGCGGTATTGCTTATAATAAACAAGAGTTTGTGGAAATTTGTGAACGCGGTTTGTATTTGTCACCCACCAATGAATTATTGATTGAAGAATCGGTATTGGGTTGGAAAGAATACGAAATGGAAGTGGTGCGNNATGGGCGTCCATACCGGCGATTCCATTACTGTCGCTCCCGCGCAAACCTTAACCGACAAGGAATACCAGATTCTGCGTAATGTCTCGCTGGCGGTGTTGCGTGAAATCGGCGTGGATACCGGCGGATCCAACGTCCAGGTGGCGATTAATCCGGTAGACGGGCGTATGATAGTCATTGAAATGAATCCACGGGTATCGCGTTCGTCTGCCCTGGCGTCTAAAGCCACCGGTTTTCCGATAGCCAAAGTGGCGGCCAAATTGGCGGTCGGTTATACCCTGGACGAGTTGCAAAATGAGATTACCGGCGGCGCGACGCCGGCTTCGNNTCGGTGGGCGAAGTGATGGCGATAGGTCGCACTTTTCAGGAATCACTGCAAAAAGCCTTGCGCGGCCTGGAAATTGGCATCAGCGGTCTCGATGAAATAATCGATTTGAACGCCGATGACGCTAAGGAAAAAATGCAGAGGGAAATGTGTCATCCGGGGCCGGATCGGTTGTTGTATGTGGCCGATGCTTTCCGTAGCGGCATGACGTTGGCCGAAGTTCATGAGGCGTGTAAAATCGATCCGTGGTTTTTGGCGCAGATTGAAGATCTCATCAGCACCGAACAATCATTAGCCACTAAAACCCTATCAACCTTGAAAGAAGGCGAGCTTTATAAGCTGAAGCGCAAGGGCTTTTCGGACAGTCGCATCGCCAAGCTGCTGGATGCCTCTGAAATCGAGGTGCGTAATGTGCGCCATAAGCAGAATATACGTCCTGTCTATAAGCGCATCGATTCCTGTGCAGCTGAATTTTCATCGGATACGGCTTATTTATATTCGACTTATGAAGAAGAATGCGAAGCGCGGGTTTCCGATAAGGAAAAAATCATTATTCTCGGCGGCGGCCCTAACCGGATAGGGCAGGGCATAGAGTTCGATTATTGCTGCGTCCATGCGGCGTTGGCGTTGCGCGAAGACGGTTATGAAACCATCATGATTAATTGCAATCCTGAAACGGTTTCTACCGACTTTGATACCTCGGATCGCTTATATTTTGAATCCTTGACGCTGGAAGATGTGCTGGAAATTGTCCATATTGAAAAACCTAAAGGCGTGATCGTGCAATACGGCGGCCAGACGCCGTTGAAACTCGCCAGGGCTTTGGAAGCGGCCGGTGTACCGATTATTGGCACTTCGCCGGATTCGATTGATTTGGCGGAAGACAGGGAGCGTTTTCAAAAACTGCTGGAAAGATTGGGGCTGAAACAGCCACCCAATGCTACGGCCCGTTCCGTTGAGCAAGCGGTTAATGCGGCTAAAGAACTGGGTTATCCGCTGGTGGTCAGGCCGTCTTATGTGTTGGGCGGACGGGGCATGGAAATCGTTTTTAACGAAGAAGGCTTACAACGCTACATGAAAGAGGCCGTCAGCGTTTCTAACGATGCCCCTGTGTTGCTGGATCGTTTTCTTGATGATGCGGTGGAAATGGATGTCGACGCTATTTATGACGGCGAGCGGGTGTTAATCGGTGGCTTGATGGAGCACATTGAACAGGCGGGCGTACATTCCGGCGATTCTGCCTGTTCATTGCCGCCTTATGAGTTGGCGCCGCATCTCCAGGATAAATTGCGCGACCAAGTGGCGAAAATGGCCGAAGCTTTGGGCGTGAGAGGTTTGATGAACACCCAGTTTGCGATCCAGGGCGAAGACATTTATGTGCTGGAGGTCAATCCCAGAGCGTCGCGCACCGCGCCTTTTGTGTCTAAGGCTACCGGTTATCCGCTGGCTAAAATTGCCGCCCGCGTTATGGTGGGGCAAACTTTAGCCCAACAAGGCGTTACCGAAGAGCGTATACCCGATTATTATTCCGTTAAGGAAGCAGTGTTCCCGTTTGTTAAGTTCCCCGGCGTCGATCCTTTATTGGGGCCGGAAATGAAATCGACCGGCGAAGTGATGGGCGTAGGCAAAACCTTTGGCGAAGCCTTCGCTAAATCGCAACGGGCGGCAGGTGTTAATTTGAACGACAGCGGCAAGGTGCTGATCAGTATACGCGATGCCGATAAAGCCAAGGCGCCCGATATTGCCAGGATGCTGGTAGATAAACACTATGAAATTGTCGCCACCGGCGGCACGGCACGGTTTCTTAAGGAAGCGGGTATTCCTTGTGAAGTGGTCTATAAGGTCAACGAAGGTCGACCCAATACCGTTGATATGATTAAAAATGACCAGATTCAGCTGATTATCAATACCACAGAAGGCAAAAAAGCAATCTCGGATTCATTTGCCATGCGTAGAGAAGC
>PMJA01000351.1 GCA_003158415.1 Methylobacter sp. | reverse complement strand
GTTGTTTCCTGGTTATGCAATTCATCTGCCCACCATTAAATACAAGTGATCGTCTAAAAATCATTCTAACATAAAGCAGTGATCGGGTTAGCGTAGCGAAACTCGACAAATTGGCTAATTACTGAACCAACGTGAAGCGCATCAATCGCGAACGATGCGCCTCCTATTGTCGGCAGCATCCTTCGTCAGTCCGAAGCCGACCGGGGTTTGCAACGCCTTTGACGCTGCCGCTATCTTGAACTATAACAAAAACTCTGCGGACGGTAACATACCCCGTCATGCTTCGGAACTTATAATTTGTAGGGCAGGTTAGCGTAGCGTAACCCGACCAGGGCCACGCAGGCTACTTTTTCAGTAACTCTTTAATCTTCCGGTCATTCATTATTGAACCCTGACAAACATTACCTTCTTCTTCACCATTAAGCCATTGTTTAAGAAATTCAGCTCGTTGCAGGGTGAGTTTGGTCTTATAACCAGAAACACACATTGGAAATACACTTCCATAATAACCAGGCTCTTTTGAATGAGGAAATTGAAGCTCAGTATCTGCTTCTCTAAGCTTAATCCATGCAAGTTGTGATATTTTAAGTTTTTCTAAAAAAACACTATCATTTTTATATATTTCTTGAATTTTTTTATAGACTCGATTTAACTCGAAATCTACAGTGCTAAATTCAACGCCGGCACAACGATCCATCTCAATTTGAGTCACTGCCACTTCTAAACATTGCTTAGTTTGATCTGCCAAAACTGGAATTGAAACGGAACAAACAATACATAGCAACGCAAATAGTGAAGACTTCATGTTTTATACAGGTGTGCAAAATAGCGTAGCCTCGGCTGTTCTGCGTCGCACCAAACCTTCGAGCCCATGATTGGTATATTTCCCAAACTGCTCATCAATCCAGACTGAATCATTCCACCGATCCGGGGAATCGCAAACAGCGGTAATAGAGGTGAAATTCGCACCTTGATAAAATCCTGCACCCAGGTTGTAAGCAAAGCTGTAAAGAGCACTTTGTTGATTTGAGTTCATCTTTACCCAGGTGGGGATTTTAGTCAAAGCCGGGGCGCAGACCTTCGCTATGTGATCCGCCAGACATTCACTGGCTCGCGCTTCGCTAATGATGTCGCTCGGCTTAACATGATACCCATCAGGGTATATTGTCGTTCCATAACCGATGGTAGGTAGTTGCCAACCAGTAATGGGGTCAGGATAGGCTTCGGCACGAAAGCCCTCAAAATTTTTAATAAGTTCAATAGCCGCTTCAGGGATAAAACTCATAATCAATACCTCAAAAAATATGCCTCAGTTGAAACCGAGCCTAAAAGTTATTATCTTGGTCTGCATAGCTTATATACCAGAATGACTATAGTAGCAACAATTTTCAAAAGCCTTGTATTTCAGTCGGTTCCGTACCGATTATAGAGACGATGAGCTTATCTACCCGATTCCTATCCATGTCGACAATCTCGAACCGCAGGTTGTCACTGACGAATTGATCTTCGACCTGTGGCACATGCCCCAGACGCATCATTGCAAAACCACCCAGTGTCCGATAAGCCTGAATGCCCTCCCCTGTTAGCCTATAATCGAGTTTCATAACCTCCCTAAAACGCTCGATCGAAATGTTGCCGTCAACCAGCCATGATCCGTCTTCCCTTTGCACGATTTCAGGCTGCGACTCATCTTCGACGGTTGCGACATCGCCAACCAAAATTCCCATCACATTATTCATCGTCACCAGCCCTTGAAGCTCCCCATATTCATCAATCACCAAGGCGAGATGCTGGCGGTGTTTCTTGAATACCTCAAGCAATTCGATCATCGTCAGGGTTTCCGGAACGTAAAGCGGCTTGTCGGTATCGCTTGCGAAGTCGAAGGGCTTGCCTTCAAGGAATGCGTCCAGTACGGACTTCGCCCGGAGCACGCCCACCACCTCGCCGAGTCCGCCCTTGCAGATGAGAAACCGCGAGTGGCCGCTATGCAACAGTTTCTGACGATTGGTCTCGAAGGAATCATTCAGGTTGAAGTACACAATATCGCTCCGAGGCGTCATCACGCTCCTGATTGATTGATCGTCCAGCCTAAAAATGCGTGACACCAGCGCCTGCTCGTGTTTTTCGAACACACCCGCTTCTGCTCCCTGCTCCATGAGCACATTGATCTCTTCCTCAGTGATGGGAGGGTGAACCGGCGCCCGTACTCCGAGTATCCAAAGCACCCTATCGGTAACGAAACTCATTAGCCACACCAACGGGAAGGCGATTGCTGAGATAACCTCCATCGGCCGTGCCATTGCACTGGCGATGGCTTCTGGATTTAAAAGGGCCAAGCGCTTGGGAACGAGTTCTCCGAGGATGAGCGAGAACATAGCTATTCCCGTCACCGGAATCCAGAATGCCACCCGGTCGGCATAGGGCTGCAACCATGCGATCTGGGAAAGGCTCGCGGCAACCTGCTCGGACAAGGTGGCTTCGCCCATTGCGCCGCTGAGAACCGAGATAACCGTAATACCTAACTGGGCGGTCGAAAGAAAGTTGGCAGGCTTATTAGCGAGTGCAAGAGCGCGGCCGGCGTCCATGCGGCCAGCTTCGCTCCATTGCTGCAAACGGGCCTTGCGCGACGACACAATCGCCATTTCCGACATGACGAAGACGCCGCTAAGGATGATCAGAAATGCTAGAACGATAATAGTCATACAGCGTTTTCAATAGGAAACAATTACGGTGATATCTTGTATTCTACCTGAGAGAATGAAAAAAACGGTGTAAACCGCCATTAAATTTAATTCGGCATTCGATATAAAAGCGCGGGGTGAAACATTGCTGGCTTCCGGGCATCCCGACCATTTACCGCGTGTCAAAATCAAAAGGGACTGGTATTATTAACCTCATGATTCATTAATAAAACTAAATATGAAAATTCGCGTTATTATAAAAAGACTATCAAATCCTCGCGTTAGAAGACGATTAAAAATTGGCCTCTCCATTATGGGTGGCGCAATTATGCTTGTTCTGCTATTTAAGATTGCCTATGATATTGGTTATTTTGACGCACAGTCACTTAAAAATAAACAAAACGCTGAGCTACCTACTACGCAGCCGGTGCTGACAATGGAGTCTGCCCAGCGTATTGTGTCTGGCGCGCTAAAAGAAGACCCTACCACCCCGAAAACAATTGTGGTTGAAATTATTGACAACAATCATAAACTTTCAACCATTATTATAGAAAACAATAACCTAAAAAGAATTGCTTGGATTATAGATATGCATTTGTTTTTTACCAACGATCTATTTAATGACGCAGGTTATAATTTAACCGAAGGTATTGAGCATGAACACAATATCAAACGTGGTGATCATTAATTCCCCATAACGCCCTATACAACGGCAACAAAAATCTGATCCCCTTTGACGGCGAGCTTTACCTGATTAAACAGTTTTACCGCTTGCCGGAGGCTGACCGGTTATTTGCAACGCTTCAAACCGGTCTGGTTTGGCAGGAAGAATCCATTTTTATTTTCGGGAGATGGGTTAAAGTTCCGCGCCTGATGTGCTGGTATGGCGATGCGGATGCTTTTTATCGTTATTCGGGGGTTAATCATCAGCCACTACCGTGGAATGCGGCGCTACAGTCAGTCCGGGCGCAGGTGGAACAGCAGTGCAGTTGTACTTTCAACAGCGTGCTGGCCAATTTGTACCGCGACGGGCTAGACTCCATGGGTTGCCATGCCGATGATGAAAAAGAGCTGGGACTCAATCCGGTGATTGCCTCGTTAAGCCTGGGCGATGAGCGCTTGTTTAAACTGCACCACAAAAAGCGCAAGGAAACCCTGGACATCGTACTCGGTCACGGCGATTTACTGGTGATGGCGGGCGCTCTACAGCACCATTGGCGGCATTCGGTGCCCAAAACCAGAAAACCTAAAACACCGCGTATCAATTTGACGTTCCGCAATATTCTAGCGGCTTAAGGAACGTGTCTGACACCCTACATTCCGCCCCCCATAAAAATTTTCCCGAATATATAGGTATTTGTACGAATAGATTTTGTGTTTCTTACCTGATTAAATAAAATCTGTAAAGCTGTTGATTAGTGGTTTATTTACAAAATGCCGAAACTTGAGAAAACCGATGATACGGTCGCGGTCGGCATGAAGTCGACCAAAATTTTTATCAGATAATGGGGAATGTAAAATGGCTACTACAACACCTAAGCAAATCATAATAATCCGACATGGCGAGAAACCCGGCGACCCTACGACGGATAACGATGCCGACGGCATTGATCTCTCAACACGAGGCTACGAACGTGCGGGCGCCCTCGCAGTGTATATCCCAGCCACTTTCGGCAAGCCCAATTTTCTGTTTGCGACACAAGCGTCGAAACGTAGCAACCGGCCAGTGGAAACAATCACACCGCTCGCACAAGCGTTGAAACTGGATATTGATTCCAAGTACGGCGATTCAAGCATGTAATTGATAACAAGTAAGGCTAGTGTTCCAGTTTTGTTGATTTAGGCGTTGTTTTCTCAGCTACACTGTACATGGTCTTAAATGTAAATTATGAAGTTCACAGAGCTGTTTTTATCGCCCTTTTTCATTATTTATTAAGGAGTAATTTATGTCATTACCCATTCCTACAACCCTATCAACCGGCTTTGCCATTGCAAACGGTAGCGCTTACCGTCAAACTACCGATCAATTGCTGGTTGTCGATTCAAGCGCAGGCACCATCAGCGCCGTGAATCCGCATAGCCACGTCAAGACGCTGCTTGGCTCGGGTTACAACGCGCCGCACGACATTGCCCTCAGCATTGATGGTTTGCATGCCTATGTCGCGGAATCACCAGGTACGCTGCTACGCGTCAGTTTTAGCAACCTTAACCGTACTGCTGCTACTGTTATTGCTTCCGGCTTGAACACTATATGTCAGATTGCCCTGGATGAAGCGCACGGTTTTGCCTATGTCGCTGAATTTACGGGAGGCACTATACAGCGTATAAACTTGACTAGCGGCGCCAAAAAAACAATGGCGACTATCTCATATCCCCGTGGTCTATTAGTAACGGCTGATAGCCGTTTTTTATATGTTAGCAATGATGCGGGCAATATTACCCGTTTTGATCTTTCGACGAATACTAATATAGTAATTGCTACGGGGCTAAATGGCCCTCGCTATCTCACCTGGGCAGATGCTGGACAGAGCGCTATCTTGTTTCCGCAACCAAATCCTGCTGGCACAGTATTAAAGGTAGATCTGACCGTATCACCGGCTGTTGTTACAGCTATCGCAGCCTCCGTACCCACTGCCCCATATAGCATTGCCGTTCTCTCGTCGAACCAGATCCTAATCACCAGTGCAACTACTATAAGTGAGGTGGATCTGACGGCTTCCCTATTTTCCGCTGCCGGCCCAATTCTTCTTGGAATAGGCTTTGTGCCTGCCGACGCAATCCATCTGCCAAACGGCTTCGCGGATACAACTATGAATCCAACCTATTTCTTTCAGGTCAAGGATTGTCCTTTCGGGGGAACGCTGCCGTTGATGATTAACTGGCAAGCAGCACGTAGCGCAGGAGCCAATTTTTATCAGGTGTGGGTCAACGGAACCTTGGTAACTTCATCTTTTAGCGATTATTTATGGAGTGTTGCTCTTAATGAATTCGAGCTTATAACAACAGTACCGCAAAACGGCTATTACCCACTGCGTTCTGCAGGGCAAATATGGCTTAATAACTGGCTCGGTCTTCTGCTTGACACGACCGGGAACCCAAATGCTCTCAATAACATCAGCATTAAACTCTTTTCCGCTGAGAGCGCCGCTTCTGAGATTGGGCTTTCTACAGCAGTGGGTCATTTCGCTAATGTGATGATTGATAACACCCTGCCAACGGCCATCATTGAGCAGATATTTCAGCAACCGGGCAACATTCCCATCAATGTCTGTGGTTTAGTTACCACTGGCGCACCTACGTTTACATTTGAGGTTACGGCATCCGCTCCCGCTCATCTGCTTGCCTGGAGACTTACTGCTTACTGGGGAAACAATAAGTCTGAGACGGTAGCCTCGGATAATTATAGTAACCATATAACGCCGTCACGCATATGGATCGGACTCACTGACGTTGCTGTCCCGCCACCAGGGCCTACGCCATGGAATTCTACAGTGACCGGAGATCCGACTTCAACTCATTGTGCGCATTCATTTTTCTTAAATGCATGGGATCGGGTTATCAATGGATGGGGCTACATACATTCACCAGCGAGCTATCAACAATCCATAACAATATTGCTATAGCGGATTTCCTAAGCAACCGGGGTAAGTTTAAATAAACGACACCAAAGTTCCATTTTTTAAACTATTTGAAATGCAGAATCGGTAAAAATTAGGCTCTATGTAAAATAGAGTGGATATAAACTTTGATCAAAGCGTTGTAAGAGTAAATCCGTTCGTCCTGAGCCCTTCGGCTGCGCTCAGGAGAGCCTTGTCGAAGGATGGACGGATTTACGGTCAAGTTTGATACGGTGGCTCTTATGATACTTATATGCATGCCTGTCATTTGTTTATCAAAACATTGATTTTAATGCATATAAATATAATTTATCATTAAAACCGGTATGAGTCAGAAGGGCTTACCACCAACCTCGTCAAACATGCTCACCGGCTATATCCCTGTCCATAAATGCCACTATTTGCCGTTCATCGCTAAAATTCCCGTAAGCCAGCATCAGCTTTACGTAGACAGCTTCAATCGACATATTCCAGATCATGGTTGCGCCCTGCTCTATTAACGCCTGCGTACTTTGGTAGGCGTCGGTGGATTTAATCGCAGGCGCCAAATAAACCTTGATCGCTTGTTTTTCGCAGCGGGCTATAAATTCAAGCAACGAATAATTTTCACCCCACAGAGTCGATGCGCACGCAGTGCCGGAATGATATAAGTCATGCAAAACAGCATCGACATTGTCCAGGTTAAAATGGGCATAATTTAAACCCGGATAGGGTTTTATCATTAAAATCCGTGCGGAAAAATCGGCTTTTAGGTGGGGGATTTTTGTTTGTGTCTTTCCCCTCACCCAACCTTCGTCCTCTAAAGCATCTGACTGCACACACGTAAACACCCCGTTTTCAAACTGCATAAAACTGTTGTCCTGGATGCTAAAAAAATCCCCGGTTAATTGCAACGAACAAGTCAGGCGCGAGCCTTTATGCACCTGGATCGCTTGCTGTCGGTTGCGATAGGGCACAAAAACACCGGCTTCTTTATTTTGCAGGATAAATTCAACAGCGCATATAAAATTGTCCAGGCCGTTTGCCTTAGCGTTATCCAGCGGATAATCACTGGAAACCAGCAGCAGCGGGATATTTAGCGCATTAAAATAAAAGCTTAAGGCGGCGGCGGTATAAGCCAGCGTATCGGTGCCGTGCGTGATGATAATGCCGTCGAAGGGCTCAAGTTGTTGCGTTTCTATGGATGCAATCAGCGTTTGCCAAATTTCCGGCACAAGATTTTCGCTTAAAAGCTGCACGGGGCGACACGATGTAAAATGGATTTGTTGATGATCGGGGTAATGCTGTTGAAATAGCTGTATCAATTTAAACGGTGCGGTGCCGGTCGTATTGATGGTTCCTGCCAATGCAGTCGAACCGATAGTGCCGCCGGTAAATACAAGCAGAATATTTTTCATAGTATGATGTCAGGATTTATTAATCATTAAAGCATAGCAAAGCATCCTCTGTTAAGAAAATGAAAATATCACTCATCGTCGCGATGGCGAATAATCGCGTTATCGGCCTGAATAATCAAATGCCCTGGCATTTATCGGCTGATCTTAAAAAGTTTAAAGCTATTACGATGGGTTCGCCTATCTTAATGGGTAGAAAAACATACCAATCCATCGACAGGCCGCTTCCCGGCCGCACTAATATTATTATTAGCCGTAACCCCGACTATAAGCAAGACGGTTGTGTAGTAGTCAATACGATTGAATCCGCGCTAAAAAAGGGGAGCGAAAATACTAAGGAACTGTTTGTTATTGGCGGCTTTGACCTTTACAAAGCGACACTGCCGATAGCCGATACGATTTATCTGACTCTGATAAACAAGGCCTTTGACGGCGACACTTTTTTCCCTGAACTTGATATGCAAGATTGGTTCGAGGCGAATCGCGAGGATATTAATGATGACCCTAATGCCGACTTCAGCTACAGTTTTTTGAAATTGACCAGGATAAACCCGCGCAAAAACTAACAAGAAGGCGATGAAAACAGTTAAAATACCATAACTACTCAGTAGCAAAAACAAAATGCCACAGATTCACAAATTAATCTTATGAAAGCTAGCATGCAAACAAAATACAACACTGATGACCTCCGGATTTGTGCGACTAAAGAAGTCATCCCGCCGATTCAGGTTCACGATGAAATGCCGATTAACGAAACGGCAGCGCAAACCACGATAAAGGCCAGAGCAGAGACACATAACATATTAACCGGCGATGATGACCGACTGCTGGTGATCGTTGGGCCTTGTTCCATTCATGATCCCAAAGCCGCCCTGGAATATGCCGGGCTTTTGAAAGCGGTTAAGGATGAACTCAAAGACGACCTGCTGATTGTTATGCGGGTTTATTTTGAAAAACCCCGCACCACCGTCGGTTGGAAAGGCTTAATTAATGACCCTGATCTTGATTCCAGCTTCAATATCAATAAAGGCCTGCGCGTCGCCCGGCAATTATTAGTGGACGTGGCCACGCTCGGCATGCCTGCCGCCACCGAATATCTGGACTTGATTTCCCCGCAATATATTTCCGATTTGGTGGCCTGGGGCGCGATAGGCGCCAGAACCACAGAAAGCCAGGGTCACCGTGAGTTGGCTTCGGGAGTGTCGTGTCCGATAGGTTTTAAAAACTCAACGGACGGCACCATAAAAATCGCCATTGATGCGATCAGGGCGGCGATGAGTCCGCACCATTTTTTATCGCTGACTAAAGCCGGGCATTCGGCCATCTTCTCAACCACCGGCAATGACGATGTGCATATCATTTTGAGAGGCGGCAATGGCAGCCCCAATTATGATGCCGTCAGTGTCGAGCAAGTTGCGGAGGGACTGAAAAAAGCCAACCTAAGGCCCAATATCATGATTGATTTCAGTCATGACAACAGTCTTAAGCAATGCCAACGGCAACTGATCGTCGGCGACGACGTGGCCGGACAAATAGCGCATGGCGACCATAGAATTATGGGCGTTATGATAGAAAGCCATCTTAAGGCCGGCAATCAACCCGTTGTTGAGGGCCAGGAATTAACTTACGGCCTAAGCATTACCGATGCCTGTTTGTCCTGGGACGATACCGTGCCGCTACTGAAAAAACTTGCCCAGGCCGTACAAAAACGCAGAACTGTAGACACTAACCGGAGCTTAAACGCATGATTGTTTATATCAATGGTGAAACACGTCACTATGCCGATAACACCTCGGTTGCCGATGTAATCGCAGACATTGATTTGACGGGTAAGAAAATCGCAATTGAATTGAATAAAGAGATTTTGCCTTTTCAGCAATACGCCAGCCAAACTTTACAGGCTGAAGACCGCCTGGAAATCGTACATGCCATCGGCGGCGGTCAGGATGATTCCTTCGTACTCGCAGGCGTCACTTATCACTCTCGCTTGCTGGTCGGCACCGGCAAATATAAGGATATGGAAGAAACGCGTCTGGCTATCGAGGCCAGCGGCGCGCAAATTGTCACGGTCGCCATACGCCGCACCAATATCGGCCAAAATCCCGGCGAGCCTAATTTGCTGGATGTGATATCGCCCGATAAATACACGATTTTGCCTAATACCGCCGGTTGTTATACCGCCGAAGAAGCCGTGCGCACCTGCCGTTTAGGCCGGGAACTGCTCGGTGGCCACAAACTGGTGAAACTGGAAGTACTGGCCGATCAAAAAACACTGTTTCCCGATGTCGCCGAAACCTATATCGCCGCTGAATTATTGGTTAAAGAAGGCTTTGATGTCATGGTTTACACCAATGACGACCCGATTGCCGCCAAACGCCTGGAAGACATCGGTTGTGTGGCCGTTATGCCGTTGGCTGCGCCTATTGGTTCGGGTTTGGGCATCCGTAATCCTTATAATATC
>PMJA01000224.1 GCA_003158415.1 Methylobacter sp. | reverse complement strand
AGATCGTTTGATCTTTCCTGATTTTTTCACTTTTAGTAATTCGTACCTATACGGTTATTGAGCTGTATTGAAAAATTTTGCAAGGGTGTTGTTGAATTGTCAGCAGAGCAAGGTAATGCCATAGCTCAATTCCATCTTGGCTTGTGCTACTTCGAGGGCGAAGGTGTTGAAAAGGATAATGAAGAAGCCTATGTATGGTTAGCGTTGGCTGCCGCACAGGGAGATGAGCAAGCGCATGGATTGCTTGATAAACTCGAAACAGAATTAACACCAGAACAAATTGCTGATGCACAGAAACGAGCAGTCGAACGGCAGTCGGTCTTGCGTTAATTATGGGGTTTAGAGTGTTTCTTGCCCGCTCTTGTCTTTTTGGAGTGTTTGGCGAAATTTTTCTTCTTGGAAGATTTGGATTTGGATTCAATCTTAACCTGAGTCGTGCCGCCTTTTTTCATATCAATCTTATTAGCCGCTGCGCTAGAAAGATCAATGGAGCGATTCCCTTTAAAAGGCCCGCGATCATTGATCTTAACATCGACCTTTTTACCATTTTCAAGATTGGTTACTTTAGCTATGCTCCCCATCGGTAAACTCGGATGGGCGGCCGTCATCTCTTTTGGGTCAAAGGTTTCGCCATTAGCCGTTTCTTTGCCATGAAATCCAGGCCCATACCAAGATGCCTCTCCGACCTCTTTATGAGCAGGTTTGGCGGTAGAACTGCCCTGCTCTTGCGGCTTTTGTTGTCCTTGTCCACTTGAGTATTCCCCCGAATTTTTGGATGTGCAGCCGGAGATAGCCACCGAGCAAATTAAGCTTACTAGGGCGACGCATGAAAACCATTTCCGAAAAGGCGGCCAGAAATCAGCACCGCAACAATAACCAGCCCCTGATGTCAAGACGGTTGACCTAAGCGGCTTATCATCCTTAACAATATCTTGAATACACCCGGAGGAAACAAAAATAGTCTCCAAGGTTGGCAATCTCAATTTAGAATTTAGTCTGATCTGTTTCATAAAACCTCCTGGGGAGCTTTGAGAGCTAAGGTAACTGAATAATACGGTTGAATACATTCACTGTCGTAAAGCTACTTATCGGCAGCGATTTCCTACTGCAATTCATGGTGCGCCATGTCACGCTGGCGCGTCTGTACGCCAGCGTACAAAGAGCATACGGCCAAAGCCGATACCGCTGCATTAAAAAATGAGATGAACCACCAGGACATTGGTGACAGCGGCAATATGTACGTCACCGTACAGACCGCGATTTATGCCCCAGTTATCCTGTCCATGTCATTGAAACAGTCATACTTATCTTTAAGAAAAATATTGTAACAACCACCCTCACTATACTGACCGATAAACCTTATCAATATAAGTGAAATCAGAGAAAACAAACCATGCTAACAGAGACCTCTACACTTTCAGGCTTGGATTCTGCCTGCGCTAGCGCCCCCTGTTCAGCTCAGCCTCTAAATAGAGCAATTGCACTAGCCAGGATGCGACTCCTCAGCCTACAAAACGATGCAGGTTATTGGGTATTCGAACTCGAAGCCGATTGCACCATTCCCGCCGAGTACATCCTAATGATGCACTACATGGACGAAATCAACGTATCCCTCCAGGCCAAGGTCGCTAATTTCATCCGTACACAACAGAGTGCTGACGGGAGCTATGCCCTCTACAAAGGCGGCGCAGGCGACATCAGTTGTACTATTAAAGCCTATTACGCATTAAAAATGGCGGGCGACTCTAGCCAAGCAGTGCCCATGCTAAAAATGCGCGACTGGATACTGGCTCAGGGCGGCGCCGCCAAGGCCAACGTCTTCACGCGCATCATGCTGGCCATGTTCGAACAACTCCCCTGGCGCGGCGTACCTTTTATCCCGGTTGAAATCATGCTGCTACCCAAGTGGTTCCCGTTTCACCTGAACAAAATATCCTACTGGGCGCGTACCGTCATGGTTCCGCTGAGCATTCTTTGCACTTACAAAGTCAAGGCTTGCAACCCACATAAAATTGGTATTCCTGAACTGTTCATTATCCCGCCGGAACAGGAAAAAAATTATTTCGCGCACGTCAAGACGCCGTTAGGCAAGACTATACTGATCATAGAGCGCTTAGGGCGACTAACTGAACCCATGATTCCCGGCTTCGTCCGCAGGAAAGCTACCGCCAAAGCACGCGACTGGTTCATGGTCAGATTAAATGGTTACGACGGCTTGGGGGCGATTTTTACGGCCATGGTCAATGCTTACGAAGCCATGGATTACTTAGAAATCCCTGCCGACAACGAACAGCGGCGCATCGCCAAGGCAGCCATCAATCAGTTGCTGGTCATCAAGGACGATATGGCCTACTGCCAGCCCTGTGTTTCTCCCATCTGGGACACCGGTCTGGCAGCTTTAGCCTTGCAGGAAGTTGACCGCTATGAACACAATGCTCACACCCAGCAAGCCCTTAAATCGGCCTTTTGTTGGCTAGCTCTTAAACAATTACGAGACGAACCGGGCGACTGGCAGATCCAGAGGCCGAATCTACCGGGCGGCGGCTGGGCTTTCCAGTTTAGCAATAGCTATTACCCCGATGTTGACGATACGGCGGTGGTTGCGCTCGCTCTGGTTCAGGCAAAAGACCCGGCTTTTATCGAAAATATCGAGCGTGCAGGTGTCTGGATTGCAGGTATGCAATCGAGCAACGGTGGCTATGGCGCTTTTGATGTCGACAACACCTGTGACTACCTTAACCACATTCCGTTCGCAGACCACGGCGCCCTGCTTGACCCGCCAACCGCTGATGTCAGCGGCCGCTGCATTATGTTTCTGAGCAAGCTGGTTAACCAGCACCCGGAATACAAAATGGTCATCGACAACTGCATCGATTACTTACGCAATGAGCAGGAAACGGATGGTTCCTGGTTTGGCCGTTGGGGCACCAATTACATTTATGGCACTTGGTCGGTACTGATGGGTTTTGAATCCGCAGGCGTTCCTAAGCACGACCCCAGTATTCGCAAGGCCCTGGCATGGCTTAAGTCAAAGCAAAGCTTGGATGGTGGCTGGGGTGAAGATAACCTTAGCTATTACAACACCAAGATTGGCGGGGAATTTGATACCAGCACTGCATTCCATACTGCGCTTGCGCTCCTGGCATTACTGTCGGCTGACGAAGTGGGCTGTCCTGAGGTCGAATCCGGGGTGAATTATCTGCTGAAAAATCAGCAGTCCGATGGATTCTGGGATGATGACAGCTTCAATGCCCCCGGATTCCCAAAGGTTTTTTATCTGAAATATCACGGCTATGACAAATTTTTTCCACTCTGGGCATTAGCCTGCTACCGCAACAAGCGCCTCACTACCGCATAATCATACTGGCCATCGTTGCCTCCCTTATTTCTTATCCAGCCCAATGAAGCCCAATGCTTGCAGCCATTTTCTATCTCTCAGGAGGGTATCCAGTCTAATTTTTCGTGCGCTGCGCTCAGCCTTTGAT
>PMJA01000247.1 GCA_003158415.1 Methylobacter sp. | reverse complement strand
CAGGTGTAGATGTGGAGTTTCCTGCTGTGTGGCGAGCGCTCGGCCCGCTGGACTCTATTGTACAGGCGGCTGGACGCTGTAACCGTGAAAATAAGCTTTGCGATGCTGATGGGAATCCCATTTTGGGTAACGTCATCGTATTCCGCCCGGAAGACAACAAACTGCCACCCGGTCTATACAAAACTGCGACCGATCTTACCGCCACACTACTTGCCAGCAATGACCCGAATGCTTTAGCCTGCGACCATACGTTATTTGAACGCTATTTTGATCATCTTCACCAGCTTGTGCCGGTTGATTCAGATATTCAAAACGAACGGGGAAAATTACATTTTCGAAAAGTTGCCGACTTGGCGCGGGTCATTAAAGACGAGACGCAAGCAGTCATCGTACCTTATGGCAAAAAAGGGGAGGATCTCATTAAATCTATTCAAACACGTACCGTAACCAAAGACCGTCCGCGTTTTGATCGCAACGATATGCGTAAGCTACAACGCTTCATGGTCAACTTGCGTTCGAACGATTTTCAACGTTTACTCACGCAACGCGCCATCACTCCCTTATTGCCCAATCTCGCCATCTATGTTTTAGGTGGTGGTTGGTATCACCCCGAACTTGGCATTGTGATCGACCAACGTCCTTTGGAGGACTTTTTAATATGAACAAAAACCTTGTCACCCTTCGTGTCTGGGGAGATTTTGCCTGTTTCACGCGCCCGGAAATGAAAGTGGAACGGGTCAGCTATCCGGTTATGACGCCTTCCGCCGCGCGCGGCGTTCTCGAAGCTATATTTTGGGAGCCGGAAATCTATTACCTGATTGACTCAATACACATTATCCAGCGAGGTAGCTGGTTTTCTTTTCGCCGCAACGAAGTCACCAATGTTATCAGTATTGATAACGCAAAAACCTGGATGAAATCGCCGGAAAAAATCTCCCCGATTCAGGCGGGCGGTGGTGCAGTGGACGGCACCCAGCGCAATATGCTGGCGTTGAAAGGCGTCGAGTATCTCATTACTGCCGAAGTGTGTTTAACAGAAATCGGTAAAAAACGAGGTCATCCGCTCAATACCTACCGGATAGAAATTGAACGACGGGCAAAAATGGGTAAATGTTACCATCGCCCTTACTTAGGTGTCCGCGAATTTGCCGCCGATTTTGACTGGGAAAACAATCCCCAAGCCGCATTAGAACGCCGCTCAGCCGAACTGGGTAAAAACTGGCAACATATCTGGGCGGAAGAAGATCTTGGCTTGATGCTTTATGACGTGTTTGCACCCAAAGCGCGGGCGAATGGATTCCGTTGGCTACCGGAAGGCGATCATCTGGCCGATCCGCATGCCCATCCCGAACGCCAGAAAAAATCCAAAAAAAAACCGGTCGCTCCGCGTTTTGAAGGCACGTTAATCAAACCCGAAGCCCTATTTTTTTTTGCCGATGTGCGGTCGTCCAAAATCGATTGCCACCCCAACCGCGCCCGGTTTGCTCAAAATAGAGTCACGGAGATATAGCCATGCTATTGAATCTGCTTAATGCGTTTGCACATTCCCGCAACCTGCTGGATGACTTAGCTTTTGCGCCAAAACCCGTGCGCTGGGTTATCCCGTTGGACGCAGAAGGTAACCTGATCGGCTCAGGCGTACAGGAAACCGCAGGCAATAAAAATCGCGGTAAAGAATATTCTGCACCTCAAACCAGCCAGTCTAAAAATGCGGGTGGCATTGCCGAATTTTTAGCCGACAACCTGACAGGACTCTTTAACCTTGATAGCGCCCCCGAAAAAGACCAGGACAACGAAAAAAAACGTAAGGATCGCGATGCCAATAACACCGCCAAATACAATGATTTTTGGCGACAAACTCATAATGCTTTCGAGCAAACCGGACATCCGGCATTAAGCGCTCTGCTCCAGTTCCACCAACAAACACAAAACTTACCGACATTTATCCGCTGGGGCGTAAGCCTGGAACCCAAGCCCAACGAAAAGTCCAACTGGTGGCTGACAACCGCTACAGGCAATGAAGTCAAGCTGGGGGCCGACAACTTTACCTTTAAAGTTGATGACCAGTTGCTTCTGGATGATGAATCCATACTGCGACCTTATTGGCGCGGAGTTTATCAGCAGGAAATAACAGCCGCGACAACCAAAGCAAAACGTGGCATTTGCCTGATTACCGGGCGTAATGATGTGCCAATAGCCGCTACACACTTGCCGAAAATAAAAGGAGTGCCGAATACCCAATCATTCGGTGCCGCTATCGTATCCTTCGATAAATCCGCCTTTGCATCCTACGGTTTCGATCAAAGCCATAATGCACCGGGATCGACAGCGGCAGTTTCGGCTTATTGCAACGCGCTCAATTTTCTACTGGCACAAGATGACCACCATCTTCTCATCGGCCAAACCAGCATTTGTTTTTGGGCGCGTGAAACCAAGGAAGCTTCAAGTTTTTTCGCGCAAATGCTTAACCGCCCAGACCCGGCCAGTGTCGCCGACTTTCTGCGAACACCCTGGGCTGGCCTAAATCGTGAGCAAGCCAGACACGATCAGTTTTATAGCGTCACGCTTTCCGGCAATGCAGGACGCATTATTGTTCGTTACTGGATGCAAACCACACTCGAAGCCTCACGGGAAAACCTGCGGGAATGGTTTGCCGACCTCCAAATTTGTACCTATGGCAATCCGATAAACGAGGAAAAACGCAAGTCAAAAGCCAAAGCCGACGCAACTGAAACGAGTGAAGGAATGCCGCCGCTGGCGTTGTTTCGTTTGGCTTGTACCACTGTGCGCGAAGCCAAGGATTTGCAGACGGAAACACTTAATCAACTTTATCGCGCCGCACTCGAAGGCGCTGCTCCCTCATTAATTCTACTTAAACCGATACTGCGCAGACTGACTACCGATCTGGCTAAATATGGACAAAAAACACTTTTGAACCAATCCCGTTTTGCCCTACTGCGTCTAATTCTCAACCGAAACCGAAAAGAAGGTGAACCCATGATTGAACCCAATGTGTTTGAAACCGCTGATCCTGCCTATAACTGCGGGCGCTTGCTGGCAATTTTCGATGACCTGCAAATGCAAGCTCACAGCTATAAACTGGAAGGCGCAGGCGTAGTTGAACGTTATTACGGCTCGGCATCATCGGCCCCGAATAGCGCATTCGGTATTCTTTGGCGTCTGCATCAGCACCATCTGAGAAAAATATCGCAAAAGGGCGATAAAGGTAAACAAGCTGCATACGCGATTAAGCAAAGAATTGCCGGAATTGCCGCGCTCTTTCCAGCACCAGGACCAAATCTGCCGCCGCAATTTCCGCGCACTTTCAACTTACAGGAACAAGGACGTTTCGCCCTGGGTTTTTACCAGCAAATGGCAGAACGCAGAGCCGGTATTGACGAATATTTAAGGAAGAAAAAGCTGGGCGAACTAAAGCCTGAAGACATAAACCATGAACTGGAACTTGCTGAAAATGAATCCACATCCCCATCAACATTAGGACAATAAAATGATCAATAACCCATTGAGCAATCGCCATGATTTCCTGCTTTTATTTGAAGTCACCAACGGAAACCCGAACGGCNNCGACTTGACCCTAACACGAATCGCGGGCTAGTCTCGGACGTATGCTTGAAGCGCAAAGTTAGAAATTATATTGAATTCTTTGCTCCTGAGCGGCTTTCTGCTGAACATAACGGTGCCAAAATCCTGATCAAACAAGGCGCGGTTATCGAAACCGAACAAAAAGAAGCCGAAAAGGCCGCCATAGAACAACAAAAGGATAAAGACAAACAGGCCGAAGCGGCAATGAAATGGTTATGCCGGGAGTTTTATGATGTTCGAACCTTTGGAGGCGTACTTTCTACCGGCGATAGCGTGATGAAAGGTTCCGCTTTCGGACAAATTCGCGGCCCCGTTCAGTTCACCTTCGGACAGTCTTTACACCCGATTACTCCGCTAGAAATAACCATCACCCGTTGCGCGGTGACCAAGGAAGCAGATAAAGCCAAAGAGCGCACTATGGGCAGCAAACATATCGTGCGCTGCGAGACAGGAGTCGAGT
>PMJA01000108.1 GCA_003158415.1 Methylobacter sp. | reverse complement strand
GAGAGACTGATGAAACCCGATGGGACGCTCACCGGCTACGAGGTAGAAATCAAAGCGGAAGGAAAGAAAATCGAACTTGAACTGGATGATAGCGGCAAGATAATGCCGATTGAAATGCCCGACAATCCAACCGTATAAATCCTGTTGCGCCGGATAGCCTATTTTTCGTGCGTTACCGAACTGACTAAAACTACTTTACTCTATATAATCTGTAACCATATTGTCCACGCCCGGGGGCATTTAGCGAATTTGACTTGGTGAATGACTGATCTTTATTTAACACGCTTACGTATGAGGAATCTATCATGACCGCAACCGCAGAACATCTTTCCAAAACCGCCGCAGATTCCTTGCGTAAAAAAAGCCAACAAATGAAACATATGGAAGAACGATTTCTCGAAAATTGCCGCACCTATGTGTATGACAAACCGGTGACCTCGTTAAGCATCGCCGTGGCGCTTGGTCGACAAGATGCGGGACGAGATAAAGTAGCCGGCTTTATGACTGGCAAGCTAATGCGGCCGCAACGGCGCCAAACCCCTGTCGGCAAGCCCGAGCCCCAAGCCAAAATGCCCACACCCCTAGAAGATGCACTTAACTTGTTGACCTTGGCTCAGAACGTCTCCTCGGCTTGGTCTTGGGTCCCGATGATGCGCGCAGGCAGACCGGCACCGGCAGCAGGATTCGTTCCGCATCGCTCGGCCGATGCCAGGCGGTAAAGCCTCATACCTGTGAAGATAACCGATTTTTTCAAGGAACTTTCATTAAAACAGGCTGTTTCAATTTTGCTCAAGGGCCTGCGCTGCGGATACGTACTGCTATCCCCATCGCTGACCGCCTGGCTGGCCCATCGCGCTGCCAGTAAAGGGGCTGCCGTGGCTTTTTATACCCTGTTTTCCATGACCCCCATTCTGGTATTGACCATTGCCGTGGCTGGCTATTTTTTTGGTGCAGAGGCGGCGCAAGGGGAAATTATTGCGCAGATGCAAGCATTGGTAGGACCCAATGGTGCCCAAGCTATCAATGCAGTGCTGGCTGCCGCGCGCAACTCCGAGTCTGGGGTTATCGCCTCGGTCATTGCCACGCTCCTACTGCTGCTGGGGGCCACCAGCGTATTCGTTGAATTAAAGGATAGCCTAGATGAAATGTGGGGTACCGATAAACCTCAAGCCTCCTCTCTCAGCGTACTATTAAAAACCCGGGTTTTGTGTTTTGGCTTGGTGCTGGTTTTAGCGTTTTTGTTACTGGTTTCGCTGGTCATCAGCGCCGCTCTGGCGGTGCTTCAACAGTATGTCTTCGGCGGGCTCTGGAGTTTGGCTGCCCTGGTGCTGTCCCCATTGGCATCGCTGATTACCTTTGGGGTCATTGCCAGCTTGTTTGCTGTGATTTATAAAATGCTGCCGGAGGCCCCGCTGGCTTGGCAGGATGCCTGGTTCGGTGCGCTGTTTACGGCCTTTTTGTTCAGTCTGGGCAAATACGGCATTGGTGTTTACCTGGGTAACAGCGGCATAACCTCCAGTTTTGGCGCCGCCGGATCAGTGATCGCCCTGTTACTCTGGGTCTATTATTCCGCGCAGATCTTCTTTTTTGGGGCCGAGTTTACCCGCCAGTTTGCTTTGCGGTTTGGCAGCCTGCGCCCAAAGCTGTGCCACCTTGGGAATGACTGATTGCGAAAAAGCTTGCCGGGATTGCGCAGCAAGCTGTCGCGCGATGGCAAGCCATTAAACGATATTTTATTACACCTAAGATACGCGCAAAGTCCAGAACAACTCATGGATTTCACCGTGGCAACTTAGCAATGCCATTTCAACAGGTTCTATGCCGACAAACTAGCAACCACCATCGCCGTCGACTACCGGACTCCTAANNTTGCGAGCGCTTTTCCAGTAAAGCGACGCGTTCATTGCCTACAACGTCGCGACGGCCAGTTGCCGTCGCGCAAAATCATTTTGGAGATTATGATGACCAAAGCAACTACAGGGGTTCAACCCGTCAAGGACAAACCGGCAAAGTCTGGACCTGAAGACCTAAGCGTTTCAGTCGGCAAGGGCGGAGAGTGGCACCAGAAGGTCATCGGAGATCGGTCGGCGTTGACGACGAATCAAGGTTTGCCGATTTCCGATAATCAGAACTCGCTGAAAGCCAATCCGAGCGGTCCGACGCTGCTGGAAGATTTTATCCTGCGTGAAAAAATCACTCATTTCGACCACGAGCGGATTCCGGAACGCATCGTCCATGCCCGCGGTACGGGCGCACATGGCTTTTTCGAACTGACACAATCCCTGGAAAAATACACTACCGCCAAAGTGCTGACCGAAGTGGGCGAACAAACGCCTCTATTCACGCGTATTTCAACTGTGGCCGGCGGGTCAGGTTCGGCCGATACACCGCGCGATGTTCGCGGCTTCGCCGTCAAGTTTTACACGAAAGAGGGCAATTGGGATTTGGTCGGCAATAATATCCCGGTCTTTTTCATTCAGGATGCCATCAAATTTCCCGACCTCATTCATGCGGTCAAAATGGAACCCGATCGTGGCTTTCCTCAAGCAGCGTCGGCGCACGACACCTTCTGGGACTATATCTCACTGACACCGGAGTCGATGCATATGGTGATGTGGATCATGTCCGACCGCACCTTGCCGCGTTCACTACGGATGATCGAAGGCTTCGGTATTCATTCATTCCGTCTGGTCAATGCTGCAGGCGAATCGACCTTTGTGAAATTCCACTGGCGGCCAAAACTCGGTTTGCAATCGACCCTATGGGATGAGGCGGTCAAGATTGCCGGCGCCGATTCCGACTTTCATCGCCGCGATATGTTCGAAGCGATCAGCGCCGGCGATTTTCCGGAATGGGAATTGGCGGTGCAACTGTTCTCCCAAGAGGAAGCCAATGCCTTCCCATTCGATCATCTCGATCCGACTAAATTGATACCTGAAGAATGGGTGCCGTTGCAAGTTATCGGGCGCATGGTACTCAACCGCTGGCCGGACAATTTCTT
>PMJA01000058.1 GCA_003158415.1 Methylobacter sp. | reverse complement strand
CTTGGGAACCAACGGTACGGGAATCAGCAGCACGGGGATCAGCAACCCGCCCTGCGCGCCGGGCAATCCATTAACACCCGGATTATTCAACCCAGCGAAACCGCCGCCTTTAAAGTGCCCAATACCGCCATTGCCCAAAACGAAGGAAAATCTTTTATTTTTATCCGTAACCGGGACGGCTTTACCGTCAGCCCTGTCACCGTCATCGGCAAACAGGGCGAAGAATCGATTATCAGCGGTGATCTGAGCGGTAACGAAGACATCGCCGTCAAAGGCGCAGTGGCGCTGAAAGCCAACTGGCTGGGATTGGGGAGCGCCGAATAATGGCCGACTTGATCCGTTTTGCGTTGAGCCAGCGGCTGCTGATGATGATCGCGGTGTTGCTATTGGCCTTCGGCGGTTACTATGCCTTTAAAAACATTCCCATAGACGCCTTCCCCGAGGTTTCACCGACTCAGGTAAAAATCATCGTTAAAGCGCCCGGCATGACGCCTGAAGAGGTGGAAGCTCGAATCACCGCACCGATAGAAATTGAGTTGCTGGGTATTCCACATCAAACCATGCTGCGTTCCATCGCCAAATACGCATTAACCGACATTACCGTCGATTTTGCAGAAGGCACGGATATTTACTGGGCACGTCAGCAGATTGCCGAACGCTTGAATACGCTATGGGGCAACTTGCCTGTGGGCGTTCAGGGCGGTATTGCGCCCATGACCACGCCTTTAGGGGAAATGTTTATGTTTACCGTGGAAGGCGGCGGCTTGAGTCTGATGGAGCGCCGTGACTTGCTGGACTGGGTGATACGTCCGGCACTACGCACGGTTTCGGGCGTCGCCGACGTGAACTCCCTGGGCGGCCTAGTCAGGAGTTTTGAGGTGATACCGGACAATACCCGGCTGTCCGCCAGGGGCATCAGCATAGAAAAACTGATGACGGCGTTGCAAAACAATAACCGCAATGACGGCGCCGGGCGCATGACCGACGGCGAGGAAGCCTTGATCGTGCGGGCTGAAGGCCGGATCAAAACCCTGGCCGATGTCGGCGACATCGTCGTGGATAATAAAAACGGGATTCCTATTACCGTAGACGATGTCGCGGAGATTAACATCGGCGCGTTAACACGCTATGGCGCAGTCAGTAAAAACGGCGAAGGCGAAGCCGTGACCGGGCTGGTGCTGAGTTTGCGCGGCGCTAATGCCCGGCAAACGATAACCGGCATAGAGAAAAAACTGGCTCAAATCAGCGCAGGTTTTCCTAACGGCGTAGAAGCCAAGGTCTTTTACAATCGCGGCGACCTAGTAGACAAGGCGGTGGGCACGGTTTTACATGCCTTGCTGGAAGCGATAGCGCTGGTTGTGGTATTGCTGATTTTATTTCTGGGTAATTTACGCGCCGCGTTGGTGGTCGCCCTAGCCTTGCCGCTGGCGGCCTTATTCACTTTTATATTGATGAAGGTTATGGGCATGTCGGCCAACCTAATGAGTTTGGGCGGTTTGGCCATCGCCATCGGTATGCTGGTGGATGCGGCGGTGGTGGTGGTTGAAAATCTCATTACGCAGCTGGCGGATGTCGAAAAAGCGAGGCGTTTGCCGCGTCTGCATGTTATTTACCGGGCGACCCGCGAAGTTGCAGGCCCGGTTACGTCAGGCATTTTAATTATTATTATTGTGTTTTTACCGTTGTTGACCCTACAAGGACTGGAAGGCAAATTGTTTACCCCGGTGGCATTAACTATCGTGTTTGCGCTCAGTGGTTCGCTGGTNNGGCAATTACAAAAGGCTTATCAACCGGCTTTGTTGTGGTGCTTGGCCAACAATAAAAAAGTCTTTACAGCGGCAGGCGCATTATTGGCGGTGACCATCGTGGTCTTTAGCCAGATAGGCAGCACCTTTATGCCAACTATGGATGAAGGCGATATTATCATCCAACTGGAAAAATTGCCGTCCATCACCCTGGAGCAATCGGTCGCTCTGGATATTCAGGTGCAGAAAAATCTGCTTAAAAATATCCCTGAAATAGCAACCGTCGTATCGCGCGTGGGTTCTGATGAACTGGGCCTTGATCCTATGGGCTTGAATGAAACCGATACCTTCTTAGTGCTTAAACCTAAAGACCAGTGGCGTATGCACAGCAAGGAGGCGTTGATTGAGGAAATACGCAAAGTCATGGCGCAAACGCCCGGCATCGCCTTCGGCTTTACCCAGCCGATAGAAATGCGGGTTTCGGAAATGCTCACCGGCACGCGCGGCGATGTGGCGGTTAAATTGTTCGGCCCCGATCTTGCCGTGTTAAACGAAAAAGCCAATGAAATCGCTGAAATTCTGAAACATATCAAAGGCGCTAGTGATGTGTTCGCCAAACAAAATAGCGGCATGCAGTTTTTATCGGTCACCATCGACAAATTGGCCGCCGGACGCCTGGGATTGGATAGCGACAGCATAGAAACGCTGTTACGCGCCCAGATTGAAGGGCTAAATTTAGGGATCGTCCAAGAAGGCATTAAACGCACGCCGCTGATTTTACGCGGCAGCAGCAATACCGCCAATTTTGATAACCTGCAAATCACCTTGCCGAATGGCAGTCACGTCCCGGTAACGGCAATAGCCGACATCCAGAAAGTCGAGGGTGTGGTTTCCGTCGGTCGGGAGCGTGGGCAACGTTTTGTCGTAATACGCAGCAATGTACAAGACCGCGATTTGGTCGGCTTCGTCGATGAAGCCCGCGCAGCCGTTGCCGAAAAGCTCAAACTACCGACCGGCTACACTATTGAATTCGGCGGCCAGTTTGAAAACCAGCAACGGGCAGCGGCGACACTATCGCTGGTGGTGCCGATCTCATTGGGCCTGATTTTTTTGCTGTTATTTTCAACCTTCGGTTCGGTGCGCCAAGCTGTGCTGGTGTTGTCCAACATTCCTCTGGCGATGGTCGGCGGCGTGTTTGCGCTGTGGATTTCAGGCGAATATTTATCCGTACCGGCCTCCGTCGGTTTTATCGCTTTGCTGGGGATCGCGGTGCTCAATGGCGTGGTGATGGTCAGTTATTTTAACCAGCTCAAGGCCACCGGCATGGACATCGCCAAAGTGGTGACACTGGGTTCCTCGCGGCGCTTAAGGCCGGTATTAATGACCGCCAGCATCGCCGCCTTCGGCTTGATCCCGCTGTTGTTTGCCAGTGGCCCCGGCTCTGAAATTCAGCGGCCTTTAGCCATCGTCGTCATCGGCGGCCTGGTATCCTCTACTTTTTTAACCTTATTTTTATTGCCGATTTTGTTCAAATTATTCGGCTTGCCCAGGGAGGCAGCGCCATGAACTGTACCGAGTATTTAGTGACGCTCAACATTCCGCCCAGCCTGGAAGGCATGATGGTTGACAGCCTGTTGATGCTGGAAGCGGAACACGGCTTCAGTAGCTTTCCGGTTTATGCCCATCATCACGACAACAAAGGCTTGTCGCTAGCCGAACAAGTCACGGGGAGTCAAAAATGCATCCGCATCCAGATGTATGTGCCGGTGCAGGAATTACCGGCATTACTGGCGCAATTACGCAGTGATTTTTCAGGTTCCGGCATTCAATACTGGGTGTTGCCGGTGATTGAAAACGGGGTTATTTAAACCAAAGCAAGTTTCTCTCAAGGCATGTTAATATTTTTGAGGCAAAACTCTTCCGCTTTCATCAGGAAAGGAACGTTGGTGAGTGTCAAGTAACGTCCAATCAAGTAACGGTTAATGGACTAAACTGCTCGCGCGGTAGTTGTCGCTACGATTTAGCGGCTGTGGGTGATTGAAGGAATGTAACTGCTTTAGCTTGACAGCAAGCAGGTGTAGCGAAGAAAATAAAATCAATTATTGAAAGGAAATAACTATGAAACCAAAATTATTTGCTTATGTGTTTTTTGTTTTGGCGGTGTTAACGTTTGCACTCGTTACGCCCCCGGTGCTTGCGGAAAATACCCAAGGCAAAGCCAGCAAAGCAATCATCACAAAAGAGGGAGTTAATCAACCGGATCAATTGCAAACTACCGGCACGCCGGGTTCGTCCAGCGCCACTACCACTATCAGCGGAAAAGAGCTTCCGCAGCCCGATCCGAAGTTCGGCGGGGTGATCAATGAAAAGGCCTCGGAGTCGAAACCGTGGTGGGCACCACGCGTCGTGCCGCCCAAGGGCGCNNTGCTGCTCATCATGACGGACGACGCCGGCTTCGGCGCGCCGGGCACCTTCGGCGGCGTCGTCCCAACCCCCGCACTGGATCGCATCGCGAAGAGCGGACTGCGCTATACGAATTTCCACTCCACGTCGCTCTGCTCGCCAACAAGGGCGGCATTGATCACCGGGCGCAAC
>PMJA01000231.1:10400-10635 GCA_003158415.1 Methylobacter sp. | reverse complement strand
ATCCATGCTAGCAATATTACAGCAAAATATGCACCACATTTGTAAAGATCAATAAAACCGTGTATTTGGCTATACAGTTGCACGCAACTAAATGGGCAACTGTAAAAAATCCTGACAGTTCCGACCGGCTATTAATACCTTCATATTATGGTCAGCATGTTTTTTTCCGGAAAACATGTCTTATTTATTGGGTCTCAATAAATAAAAGATATATAACAATAAGTTAAGTTAACGT
>PMJA01000231.1:0-10367 GCA_003158415.1 Methylobacter sp. | reverse complement strand
GGATGTTATCTGTCCCGCCTTAAGGTGGGTAGCTACTCGGGTTGCATAGTCTAACCTAACGCATGTACGGAGACAAGAGGTAGGCTAGTTGAAAATGGTTATAAAAATCGACAACCTATAGCTTCAAAAACCGCACAGCTTAATTTTTCTGATATATAGGCGCCGGTATCTATNNAATACGGTTATGACGAATTTCCGGCTCCTCGGTAACCGTGTGCCCATGCACGATGACCTTTCCATGAAAGTTATCGCTATTTAAAAACTCTTCACGTATCCACAGCATATCTTCAGGACGTTGCAGATGCAGTTTAACTTTAGGTTTAATGCCGGCATGGACAAAATAATAACCCCCTATTTCGTAATTAAGGGCTAAATGTTCAAAAAAATCCAAGTGTGTGGAAGGCAATTTTCCTGTCAATTCAACGCGTAATCCGGGTAAGTCTTTTGCAGTGGGTATGCCGCGAACGTTAACACCGTAACTTAACAAGGTCGATAAGCCGCCAAACCTGAACCAGTCGTGGGCGATGGCATCATCATTGCCCAATAAAAACTGCAACAACACCTGTTCATGATTGCCCAACAAAAATATTGTTTCAAAGTCGGGGAAATAGTTTGCTAATAAGCAGTCAATAACTTGCTTGGAATGTAACCCTCGATCGACATAATCACCCAAGTAAACGAGTATCTTTCTGCCCTCGAATTCCAGCGCATCCAATGCGATTTTTTTATGCACGTCTTGTAACAAATCCAAGCGGCCATGGATATCGCCGATACAATAAAGCCTGTGGCCTATAGGCAAGCCATCAGGTGACTGTGCAGCCTGATGGGGCTTAAGGATTTTTTTTAAGAACGATTTCAAGGGCAAGGGAGAATTTTTTCCAGTCATCGGGAGCATTGGCCAGCGCCTCTTCAACCAGAGATTTAGCTTCAGTATGCAAGGCAATAAAGCTGACGAGCTGTTGCGGCTGAAAAGCCCAGGCCACCGGCAGTTGTTTTTTCCATAGCGCCTGCATTTCTTCATTAAATTCAGGATAGTAAATATAACTAAATGCTAATCGGGGCAATACCAACTCAGGCTCGACACGTCCTGCGTAAAAAGACAAACGCAAGGCGTTAATAATCTGTTGCGAAGGCGACTTAAGCAGGCTGTCAACTGCGGCCAATCGAAACCAGCCATAAGGATCGACAGGCGATAATTTTAATCCATGGATGATCGATGCCTGTACAGTTTTAAGTAAATCCAGTCTTTTTTCGGGTGCCGGTAATGATGATTTATTTGATAGTGTTAAATAAATTATCGCTTGTGATTGCCAATAGTCAGATTTTTCATGCCAACTCAGGGCAAGAGCTAAATGGGCGATACTTTTTTCATAAACGGCTGCCGGTAAATCTTCCTGCATTTGTTTAAGCGTGGCGTCCGGATAAAGCGCATATAAACTGGCTACAAATCGGGGAACTGCCAATAGCAATAAGCAGCAACAAACGATAACGCCTAAACCGGCAATGACCCGCTCATTAACCAGTGGGTTGGCTTTTAGCATAGTTATTTTTTAGCTGGAATAATATTGGCTATAACGGGCATAGTGATAATAATGGCCCGAATCTCCATATCCATAGCGACCAACTTTCTGCAAATCAACTTTCTGCAAGACTATGCCGGCCACATTGGCATGACCATCTTTAGTTAATAAGTGCAAGGCGCTGTAGACTACTTTTTTCGGCGTTGAATCCCAGTTCAATACAAAAATGGTTTTATCAACCAATCCGGCTAATATCCGGGCATCGGATACCGCCATGACGGGGGGCGAGTCCAGTATGACCAAATCAAACTGCTTACGTAAATCGTCGATGATCGATTTCATTCTTAGGGATGCAAATAAGTCGGCCGGATTAACATAGGCCGATTTACCCCGGGTTAAAATTTTCAGGCCGGTTTCCGCATCGTTAACCAGTACGTCATCTAACGACAGGTTGTGATTCATTAATAAATCCGTTAAGCCTAGCGTACTTTTGTCAAGGTTAAATGTTTTGCCAATACTTGGGCGGCGTAAATCCGTATCGACCAATACCACGCGCTGCCCGGCACTGGCAGAGTGCCGGGCTATTAAGGTAGCTAATGTGCTTTTACCTTCGTCCGGTACCGAAGATGTCACCAATAACAACTTAACCTGGGTGTCTGGATTAAGCAAGCTGAGTGAAATGCGTAAGGTATTTATGGCCTCAGCTAAAGCGGATTGTGGTTTAGCCAGTAAATAGTCATGCGGCGCAATGTTCATATCCATTATTTTAGGCACAATGCCCAGCGTCGACAGATTAAACAGTTCTTGAATCTGTTCGGGTGAATGAATGCCGGGATTGAGTGATTCAAGGACGAATATCAAGAAAACCGCAATAAATAACGCTCCTAATGCGCTAACTGTAAGCAACATATTTTTCTTTGGAAAGGAGGCCTGTAGTGGAATTTCCGCAAACGAGATGACCCGCGCATCGGCTTGCGCAATGCCTTGAGTGGAAGCGGTTTCTTTAAAGCGCCCTAGAAAAGTTTCGAATAAGGCTTTGTTGGCTGTTGCTTCACGCTCCAGAGCGTGTAATTGCACTTCAGCCTGATTGTTGCCGCTGGTTTTAGATTCCATTTGTCTTAAACTGCCTGACAATGAACTTTCACGGGCGCGCGCAACTTCCAGGCTGTGGCGTAAGCCGGCGGCAATTTTTTTAATTTCGGTGCTTATTTTGGCCTTAATATCTTCCAGTTCCGCCTGCATTTGTATCATACGCGGATGGCGGCTGCCGTATTCCACCAGCATTTCCGAATATTTACGCTGCACTTCCGATTCTTGTCCGCGTAAGCTCGATATTAAGGGTGAATTTAGCACTTCGGCAACACTGTCTATATCGCGCCCGCTTCTGGCTATGGCTTCCACTTGTTGATATTTGGCTTCAGCTTCGGCCCGTTGGGCCCGGGTAATAATTAACTGACTGTTCACTTCTGATAATTGTTGCTGCGAAAGCCCCTGCTCCTTTCTCACTTCCAGCAAGTCATGGGTTTTACGGTATTGCTCCACGGCGCGTTCTGAAGATTCCACCTTTTGCTTTAGCTCGCCCAGTTGGTCATTTAACCAGTCGGTGGCTTTTTTAGTGGCGTCAAACTTGGCTTGTAATTGGCCGATAATGTATTTATCGGCAATTTCATTAACTATTTTAGCCGCTAATTTAGGGTCTTCCGATACAAACGCCACATTAAGCACCTGTGAGCGCTTGACTTGTGAAATGGCCAGTTTGGAAAGAAAAGTATTGGTCAATCCTGTTAAATGGGCCTCCTCTTTTTCTTTGGCAGTGCGACTATCTATTGCAACCAGTCCAATAGCTTCTTGCCAGGCTTCAGGCAATAAATTTTTGAGGCTAAACTGTGCTAAAAAACCCGGCTTTCTAAGAGCCGGATTAAATTCTTCGTATTGATCTAAATGCAGGGTGTCAATAACTTTACGCGCCAACTCACGCGATTTAAGCACTTCCATTTCACCGGTTACCGCTGTCTCGTTATTCAAATTACCCGACATAACTTCTTCAATATCAACTACCTTGGCGGCATTGATACCAATCAGCAATTGTGTGGTGGCGGTATAGCGAGGGGTCAACTGGAAAATGATTAATGTCGCCAAGATACTGAGCGAAAACGTCACACTTATTAATAAACGTTTTCTCAGCCAAAGAGTGTGCAAAATATCACTCAGTGAAATTTTTGCCTCGTCATTTGGCAGTGATTCGCTGAGCGTTAAAGAGGGTTCTTTTGAATCGTACACGATTTTCTCTGTAATGTTTTAGTTAGGAGGGCTAAGGTCACTGCCATTAAGTTAAGCAGTTCGCTGAGCGGAGTCGAAGCGATTTTTATGGCTTCGGCTCCGCTCAGCCAACGGCTCCGCTCAGTCAGCGGTTTACGGCAACTAAAAAAACCGCTCCTCAACATGGATCACATCCCCAGGCAATACTTTTTCATCCATATTGAGTGTAAGTTCGTGTTTTTGCGGGTCATTCATACGAATAACCATGACGTGATCTTTTTTAGCGCGATAGGTGTAGCCGCCGGCAATGGCCACGGCGTTAAGATAGGTCATGCCATCAACGTAAGGATACGACTTAGGTTCCTTGACTTCACCCAGGATATAAAAGGGGCGATAATTCAGCACCTGTACGCTAACACGAGGATTAAGCAGGTAATCAGGCTTCAATTTATTAACAATACCTTGCTCTACCTGTTTTGCCGTTAAATTTTTAGCATTAATTGTGCCGATCAATGGCAAGGATATCTGCCCCCCGCCGTTGATGGTGTATTCGCCGGATAAATCTTCCTGATTAAAAACCGTAATTTTCAACAAGTCGCCCGAACCCAGTTGGTATTCCTGATCTATAGAGGAATCTGTATGCTGCTGATTATTTTCTTCGGCAAATAACGTCGTGCAAAAAAACACACTACACAAAAATAATATAGTGCCCCACTTTAAATTGAAATCCGACATGTATTAAAACTGCCCTCTAAAATTAAGCATGACTTGATTGACTTGATAATTATTATACAGATAGTTGGTATCCCGATTTGCGTAAGTATACGCTAGATTTGTAGAAAAATTCCTATTTAACAAATACTTGGCTCCAACAGTGCCGCCATAAATATTATCAATACGGTTGGTGTTGTCGGCAGTAATGGTGCCGGGAACAAAGCCCTGGTAGTCAAGGTTTCTATAATTACCCCCCGCACTTAGAATAACGTTGCGCATTAATTCGTGCTCGACACCCAAGCTGGCGCCAGTCGCCAGAACACCGGAAACACCATTCTGCGTGGTTTCATTGATATCACGGCTGACTCTGCCGACTACTGTAGTCAAGGCTGTAGGCCGCCATTTTATATTGACAAAACCGTTAACCCCGGAAATTTCAGGCAATTGGACATCCGTGTAAGTGCGCTGCAAATAGCCGATAGACATATCGCCGGTAATCAGGTCGGTTAAATCAAACGCTAAGCCGCCCAAGGCGTTGTAACCTGTAGAGTTACGGTTGTAGGCTGTACCTGGAGTGGGTACGCCATTAGCGTACGTCCATGTATCATAATCGGCTTGTATATAACTGAATTTAACAAAGGCCTCGTATTCCGACTGGATTTCATAACCTAAGCGGACTGACGGCATATATTCCCATCGATCACGGGTATTCATCAGTAAGGTTGTATTCAGTGCCGTGGATACGTTGTCATAATCATAGCGAATAGTATTCATGCCCGCCTTAACCGACATCCGGTTAAATTTTTGCGTATAAAATGCGTCTATGATTTTTGTGTCATAGAAAGTCGGGCCTTTGCCGGCAATCTGATCCGGTGAACCCCTGCTTTCATGGATGCTGTTGTAGGCAAATCCGCCATCGAAATAACCGTTCCGGGTCACATCCAGTCGGCCATCCAGCCGTGTGCGCAGGTCGTTATAATTATTCTGGTCGGGCTGGGAGGCGTATTGCGCCAAATCGGTATCAAAATTCAAGTTTAGCGAATGCCGACTCCAGTTTGAGTTCGCCACCAAGCCGGGCTTAAAATGCGCCACATAGCTGTCGGTGATGGGAAGGCTGTTATCGCGATAATAAATGTTTGAGTTGTATTCGTTGGTAAAGTCCAATTTTGGCAAAACAGTAAACGCGCCTGCGTGTATGCCTTGTTGCGCATAAGCTGCACTTTCCCGCTCATTAGTAACGACGTTATCGTCTTGGCTTTCATAAGCCAGCGCACTGCCGCAGCTCGCAAAACTAAGTAGCGAAATAAATAAAAGCTTGTTGTTATAAGTAAACATATTTTATTGGCCTTTACTTTAAGTTTATAAAAAATAAGCGCATTAATTTGGGCTGGCTGATTGTATTATTGCACGGGTCATTGCCGGATTATTGACAGTTGATTCTGAATAATTGCTTATCTGATCCCACGACGCTTCCGTGATATGGAGATTAATATAAGCGGTGTTATTTGTGGTTAGCGATGCCATTGTTTGCCGTGAGACGTATGATGACTTGCCGGTATCATTAAGGGTGTGGATTATTGTCGATGCCACTAAAGAGGCTAGAGCAGGATACTTATCGGCAATCGCAGCACCTATGGCGTTCGCTGCGCCAGGGTTTGCCAATGCCGCCGCTGCGGCAACCTCTGCTATGGCGACTTTTTTTTGCTCATCCGTCATAGCGGAAGCCTCAATGCCATCAATGACCGCCAAGGCTATTTGCCCAGCACCGCGTGGAGCATCAGCCGCAACTGCAGGAAATGCGAACGAGTCAGCCTCAGCCGCAACCGCATGAGATGCCAACGAAGACGATAGGGTGAACAAAACCACCAATAAAGCCGTCCGCAATTTTAGTATCGGAGTATTCATGTTTGTAGCTCCCGCTTAAGTTAAATTTATTTGGATACGGCGGCAATGACTGCCGTGGTGATAGCTGCGCCTGCTTGGGGCGCAACCGTCGCGACTGCTTTGGCAATGGACGCCGCCGATCCGGGTGCTTCCCTGGATAGTGCCGCTGCAATTGATGCGGCTGCACCGGGGTCTTTACGCGCCGCCGCCGCCGCAATGGCGGCGACATCATGAGGATGGGCTTTTGCGGCAATAACGGCATCAACAACCACATCCGCACTTACCGTAAACGGCATGCCCAAAGACACAAGCAGCAGAGTCGTTATAAATAGATCACGGAACATATTCATTATTTTATCTCTCACTTTTTTATCTAAGGCTAATTGAATTATTTAAAATCCACAAGGATAAACCGAGCGCAGTATCTGCAGTGGCATCCATTGAGCAGCCCCTGTATGATTGAGGCGGGGGCGGGGACTGGGACTCGAAACTAAGGCGAAACTACTGGTTTTTCTGACAAAATATATGCTTTAATGGCTTTAGTAGACTATATCCTCGGCTTTTTGTCAATGCTATTAAGATATGGGCAAAGCCGGTAGTTAAGATGTTCTTGATTTATGCTCAGACATACAAAGCTTGCCCGGCCTGTATTGGCAGTTCAACATATTCGTTCATCCTCATACATTAACTACTATGTTTAAAACTTTCTTATATTTGATTTTGTTGGCGCCTGTGCCTTTTGGCGCTAATCGTCCGTGGGCGTGGAGCTTATATGCCGCACTGCTGGCGCTGATCGGTTTAATCGCTTGTGTTACGGTATTGTTGGGCAAAACTTCTGTGCGTCTCAGCATATATCCCGTCAAGTACCCGCTCTACCTGATCTGCGTACCGATTGCTTGGGGATTGTTGCAGGGCTCTAATTTTGCCCCGGATAGCTGGGTGCATCCTTTTTGGCAATTAGCCGCAGAACAATTTCCAGGGGATGTCCAGGCGCACATCAGTCTGGCGCCGGAAGAAACAGCGACTGCACTGATGAAATTGGGCAGTTATTTATTGGTGTTTTTTATCAGCTTACAATTTAACCGGCACAGCGACTATGCCGCGTTTACCTTTAAGAGCATTGCTTATGCCGGATTGATTTATGCGGTTTATGGTTTGGTCATTTATTTGGGTCAGTACAATACACTGTTATGGTTTGAAAAGTGGGCTTCCCAAGATAGAGTGACCAGCACCTTTGTTAATTGTAATTCTTATGCCACCTATGCGGGCTTAACGCTATTGTCCGGCTTTCCCTTGCTGTTTGAAAAAATCCAGTCCAGTTTTCGGTATGGCGTTAAAAGTCACTATGGCCGACAGTATTTTTTTGAACAGGTGATTGTGCGTGGTTGGTTTCCTTTATTGCTCACTATTATCATTACCACGGCGTTATTTTTGAGCCAGTCTCGTGGTGGATTTTTAAGTACGGCCCTGGCTGTATTGATATTTTTTATTATTTTACTGTTGAGTCGAAAAATTAAAAATAATGCGGCGGTAACGCTGTTGCTAGCGATTATTGGCATTGCCTTTTGGTTAGTTTGGGAGCGGAGTGGTGATAAATTAAGCGGGCGTCTTGACATGACACCCGAAAACGATAGCCGTTGGTTGGTTTTTGATATTTTATCGAAAGCGAATACTGAAAATCGCTGGCTAGGTGTAGGCTATGGTAGTTTCGAAAAAAGCTTCAGGTTATATCGAGATGAAACTATCGTGAGCTATTTTGATAAAGCGCATAACACTTACTTAGAAAATATTTTTGAATTAGGCTTGTTGCAAGCTTCTGCTTTATTTATAGCTATTTTTCTGACGGCTTTAATCTGTCTTCGCGGAGTGTGGGTGCGACGCAGGGATTGGATTTACCCGGCTATTGGTTTTTCCGCAAGCGTGTTAGTCGGCGTACATTCCTTGGTTGATTTTAGCTTACAAATACCGGCAGTAGCCTTTACTTACGCATTAATAATGGGGGCTGCCGTTGGGCAAAGCTTGGGCAGCCAAAAAAGAGTGGAAACCCTCCGTATACTGAGTCGATCCAGCAAATAAAATTGTCTTTTGGGGTTAAGCCCGCATTAAGGTAACGCGCAACAAATAAAATACCAACATAATCAGTTCCCCTCTTTGAAAAAGAGGGGTTAGGGGAGATTTTTTAAATAAATCCCCCTTTTTCAAAGGGGGAGGATGTACACATTACCGGTATATTATTTTTTGCGCCTTGCCTAATGTGGAAACGGTTTTAACCGCTCCCACGATTACGGCTTTTGCCCAGATCTTTAGCGCCTTAATCCGAAACAATTTCCTCTCCCGAAGATTCTCTTTCGACAAGAACCCATTTCGAAGGCGTTGTTACGGCCACAACCTCTTTATCTTCAAGATCGGCTTCGGCCATCTTTTTGCTTAACATTTCCATAAACTCTACAAACCACTCCTGTTCTTTAACGCAAGCCAGATCCGGGTCATTAAGAATATCGTCGGCTTCCGGCAAAGTGACCTTGTCTCTGGCGTTTTCCAGGGCTTTCAGGCAAGCATCTTTATCGCCGCGCAAACCATAAATGCAAGCCAGATTATAAGAAGCCGTTCCTGCTTGTATAGCATTGGCTTTTTCGAATTGTTTTTGGGCCAATTCGTACAATTTATCATCCGGCTGGACTTTTTTAAGCCGGGCCAAATCCATATATGCAACACCGCCATTGATTGCCGCTCCCAGATATTCCGGATTAATCAGCAAACAAAAAGCAAACCTATCGATGGCATCCTGATAAATAGCGGGCGCCTCGTCACCGGTTTTGGTTTTTGCCTGGTGCAATAAAGCAAAGCCCCAATGATATAAGGTTTCAGCGCGTAGCGGATCGTCATGCAAGACATCTGCATAACCCAGATAAGCGGCTTTAAACAGACCGTCCGCTGTGCTGCCTGCACTGTTACGCGCCAGCGCAGTTTGCTTAATGGTTGCATTGAGTTTGGACTTTTTGGTGAACGGTGCTAACAACGACATGACATTGACTCCTGAGTGTGCGGTTATTGGTCGAATAATTATAGAATAACAGCTCTCTCTAACGACACCATTAAATATTAAACCCTGGATACTGGTTCAGGAATGAAGAAAGGTGAAATATGAAAAACCCTCATTCACACGAATGCCTTTAGCCTTTAGTCTTTGGTCTTGTGCCTTTCGTCTTGGGTCGCCCTTGTGCCGGTTTAGCTTCACGCGCAGCCGGTTTTTTAGTATGCCGAAAATCTTTTTTACCGGTGTTTTTATTGGGCTCGTTCTTTTTAGGCGCATCGGCTACTTTTAACGAAACCGGTTCATAGCCGGTATCGGCAACGCGCGGGATTTGCCGTTTCAGTAGTTTTTCAATTTCCACCAGCATCCAGGCTTCTTCGGGACAAACCAGCGACAGGGCTACGCCACTGGAGCCTGCGCGCCCGGTGCGGCCTATGCGGTGGATATAATCTTCAGGTACTTGCGGCAAATCAAAATTCACCACATGCGGCAAGTCTTCAATATCGAGTCCGCGCGCTGCAATATCGGTAGCCACCAACACCGATACCTTGCCGGTTTTAAAGTATTCCAAAGCCTTATTGCGCGCGCCTTGGGTTTTATCGCCATGCAACGCCACCGTGCGGATGCCGTCTTCAATCAGTTGTTTCTCCAGGCGATCGGCGCCGTGTTTGGTGCGTACAAAAACTAAGACTTGCCGCCAATTGTTGCTGCCTATCAAATAAGACAGTAATTCACGTTTATATTCACGGCCTATGCCGTAAACGCACTCCGAAACGTTATCGGCGGTGGCATTTTGTTTGGCGACCTCAACTTCTGCCGGATTATTTAGCACAGACGCAGCCAGCGTTTTTATGGCATTCGGCACGGTGGCCGAAAATAACAGGCTTTGCCGCTGTTTAGGCAGCAGCGACATGATTTGTCGGACATCCGGCATGAAGCCCATGTCCAGCATCCGG
>PMJA01000120.1:1644-2848 GCA_003158415.1 Methylobacter sp. | reverse complement strand
CCCTCACCCCAACCCTCTCCCGGTGTGAGATGGAGTAAAATATTTCAGTTATTTCATGCGCGTTCCTAATCAATCACACAGAATCAAAGCAGATTGATTGTTCAACCACGAAGACACGAGGAGCACGAAGTTTTTATCTTGGTTTTTCTTCGTGCTCCTCGTGTCTTCGTGTTTATGCTTTAAAAAGCTAACCTGATCGGCTAATCGCCATTCAATAATCCATGCGACTCACATCGAATAACGCTAACGATTTGCTCGCAGCCCTTGCGGGCATTTTATACACCCTGGCATTTGCCCCTTTCAATTTTTCCTATCTGGCGCTAATCGCGCTGAGCCTGCTGTTTGCTTCCTGGCAAAATGCCACACCCGCACGGGCGCTGTGGCGTGGCTATTTGTTCGGCTTGGGCGCATTCGGCTTGGGCGTGTCTTGGGTTTATATCAGTATTCATGATTTTGGCGGCGCGGATCCGTTTAGCGCCAGCCTGTTGACGGGGTTGTTCGTAGCATTTTGGGCCTTATTTCCGGCGTTGGCGGCTTACTTGTCGGTAAGAATCCGGCCTGTAAAGCCAGGACTCACCTCAATAATAGTCATGCCGCTGGTTTGGCTGTTGGTCGAATACCTGCGCGGTTATTTAGTGCTTAACGGTTTTCCCTGGCTGCAAGTCGGTTATTCCCAGCTGGAAACGCCGTTGGCGGGTTACATTCCTATTGCCGGTGTTTACGGCACTGGATTTTTAGCGGTATTAACCGCATCTACCCTCGTGCATCTGTTGCAAACCAAAAAACACCGGCTGTTGTTGGCTGCTGCTCTGGCGGCTGTATGGCTTACCGGCAGTGTATTACAGACGATAAAATGGACTTATGCTATCGGCGAGCCCATCCGCGTCTCAATGATTCAAGGCAATATCGCGCAGGATCAAAAGTGGCGACCTGAAAACAGGGGCAATACCCTGCAATATTATAAAACGATGACGGAAGCGCATTGGGATTCTGCGATCATCGTGTGGCCAGAGACATCCATACCCGCTTATTTGGCCGATGTTTACGACTGGTTTTTACTGCCGTTAAGCGATGCGGCCCGGCAACATGAGACGGATTTAATCGTCAGTCTGCCTGCGCATGGCGACTCGGAGCATGAAAGATACAATGCCGTGATGACGCTCGGCAAGGAAACAGGGATGTATCGAAAAAAACATTTATTGCC
>PMJA01000120.1:0-1615 GCA_003158415.1 Methylobacter sp. | reverse complement strand
ATCAACCCTTGTTAACAGCGGGCGGTTACCCGTTTATTACCTCCATTTGTTATGAAGACGCCTTTGGTGATGCGGGCCTGCGCGGCTTGCCCGATACGGCTTATCTGGTGAACGTTACCAATGACGGCTGGTTCGGCAATTCCATAGAGCCGCATCAGCATTTGCAAATCGCCAGGATGCGGGCTATGGAAACCGGACGCTTCCTTTTGCGGGCCACCAATACCGGCGTAACGGCGATAGTTGCGCCGGATGGCAAGATCGTCAGTCAGGCGCCGCAGTTTACAGCGACGGTGCTGACAGACATGATAACCCCGATGGGAGGCATGACGCCTTATGCGCGATCAGGCGATCAGGCGATGATTTATAGCATGGTGTTGGCGCTGCTGGGATTTATGATTTATCGGCGGTTTTTGTCATGAGCGCCTGCCCCGCAAGTCCATAGTCTCGGCAAAAAGCAAGCAAAATGGTTTTAACAAAATGAAAATAATTTGTCTGTTTGTGGGCGGAGCAAGCGCTATTTTTCAGGTAAGTGGCCTTATTCGGCCAATACGAATATAGAGCCGCATCTGACTTTATTTGTCACACCTAAAATCAATTTAAAATCGTTTTTGAGAAACGATAAAAAATTGCTTACCAAAAAATTTCCAAACAAAAGGCATCTTTAGATAAGCCCAAACCAGCCAAGGGTGGGTTGGTAGTGTGCCCTGCGTAGTAAATGGCAAGAAGCGGTCAATGCAGATCTGCACATTGAATCCTTTTAGCTGCAAAGCCTCGCTTAGCGATAAGTGGGTTAACCCCAAATGATGATCATAGAAGTCCCAGTATTGGCCTGGTAGATAACGCAAGTTAGGCCCTAGAATAAGATATTTTCCACCCGGCTTTAGTGCAGTCATTACTTGATCTAAGAACACGTCCAACGTTTTTTTATCGGGTAAATGCTCCAAAAAGTTAGAGGTAAATATCACGTCCGCGTTTTCTATAATTACCAAGCCCAAATCTGTAGCTTTACACTGATGAAATTCAATATCAGCGTCCAAAAACTTCAGTGCGTCAGCGTTCAAGTCCACAGCAATTTTTTTATTTGCCGAGATATAATTAAGGAACTCGCCATAACCGCAAGCCACATCAACGACGGTATCTGATGTTTTTATAAAACGCTGAAGAAAATCCCGACAGATCACTTGCCAAATAGCATTTTTTCGTGGTAATTCATTTTGTGTAAAACGAATTTTATACAAATCAGACAACTCATTGCTATTCATAACCTTTTTCCTTGAAAGTAAAGAATTTATATATCAAAAAAGTGGCCAGCATGGGTAGAGGAATAGCAATAGCATGTGCCAGCTCTTCGGAATGTCGTATCATTCCGAAGGTTTTCAGCCAATTATTGACTTGTACCGAAGTCAGCCAGACTAATGGTAAAAACGATAAATTTACCAAAACAAAATCTCGTGCTTGTGTCCGTCTTGTTTTTTTTGATTTTGGAAAAACAAAAAAACTGTTTAACAAAAAGGCTACGAGCATTCCAATGCCATAGGCCATAATAACAGCCCAAGAAAATGGCAACCATACGCTCAACAATAGACGGGCCAGCCAATGCAGAAGTGCCGCAAGC
>PMJA01000149.1 GCA_003158415.1 Methylobacter sp. | reverse complement strand
TGTTTATAACTACCATCTCCCTTATTACTTCCTGACCGGCAATGCCGGCAAAGCATCTACAACTCCAGCCGCCTCCGCACCGAACGGCACTTTCCTCAGTGAATTGAGCAACAATACCGGCGTACAGTCCATCGCCGTCGGCAGCGGTAACCCCACCACATCGGTGATCGGTCAAGCCCAAGGCACACTCAACAGCTCAACCGGTTATCAGCGCGGTTTCTCGATAGGGAATACTAATCCGCTGACCGGGTCGCCTTATGGTGCCGCAGATAAAACCGGCAAGGATAACAACTTCCGTGGCGCCACTGCTTACAATGGCACCCTGTATGTCAGCAAAGGTAGCGGCGGTAACGGCATTAACACCGTCTATCAGGTAGGCCATGTGGGCGACTTCGGCACCGGCAGTCTTGACGGCAACAGCCCAATTACTGTACTACCCGGCTTACCGACTCAACTGGCTTCTGGGACTGGGGTAGCGGCGCCTACCTATTTTCCATTCGGCATGTGGTTCGCCAACCCCACCACCTTGTATGTGGCTGATGAAGGTGGTACGGCCTATCCTTATGTCGCTACCGGACACGAAGGCATACAGAAATGGGTGCTTGAGTCAGACGGTCAATGGCACAACGTTTATACTTTACAACACGGCCTGGGCTTAGGCGTCCCTTACACGGTTACCGGTACAGCTTTGGATGGTTCATCCGGCAGTTACACCACTACCACCGGAGGTTTGCGTCATCTTATAGGTTCGTTGCATACAGACGGTACGGTTACCTTATACGCCACCACATCGACCGTCAGCGATACTTCCGTCTACGGCGACCAGGGCGCTGATCCTAACAGACTGGTGTCAATAAAGGATGTCGTTAGCGCACAAACCCAGCCCAGCAACGAAAATTTCACTCTGCTAAAAACTGCCGTTTACGGTCAAGTATTGCGTGGTGTAAATATATTGCCTCAATCAGTTGCATTCACTCTTCCAGCGATAGCGCCTAATTAGTTAAACATTCGATATTTTCAAAATTTACAATTTGAGACACTAATATGTTAAAAAAATACAAAATCACGGCGATACTGCTGGTCGGCTTGGTCACCACCTCCGTCAATGCCGATATCTTATACAGCAACGGTACACTAGACGGTAACACTAATGCGCTCACGCTCGGCGGCGGCCTAGTTGTTGCCGACTCTTTCACCTTAGCGTCGAATTCCATCGTAACCGGTGTAAGCTTCGATACCTGGAGTGCCTTTTCACAAGACGTCACCAATATCGATTGGGCCATCACCAGCACTGCCGGCGGGAGCGTACTAGCGTCTGGAACCCAAACTTCCGTATTTGCTAGCGACCTCAGCATAAACAATCAAGGCTATGTTCTGGATCTCAACGCTTTCCAAGTTCCATCACAATACTTAACTGCCGGCACCTATTGGCTACAGTTGACCAACGCCACCACAACTTCAGGACAACAGGCATCTTGGGACATCAATAGCGCCAGCGCTAACGCCGGGCCATCGCTTTCCTGGACAAATGCAACCGGGCAGTTTAGTGCCGCAAATCCATGCTCTGGTGTTTTAGCTATCGGCACAACCCAATGCTCAAGCCCTTTCCAAATCGTTGGTAATGTGCCGGAACCTGCACCTATAGCGTTATTGCTCGCCTCAGGCTTTCTCGTTTTTGGTATTTCAGTCCGCCGGAAAGCGAATCAAGTTTAGCCCCTTCCTCATAGCCAGACGGGGCATGTTATGTTGCCCCGTTTGAAATGCTTTGCGTTGACACTGTATCGCCGCTAAATTTTGATATTGTAAAAACGTGACCTAATTAGAAAGATTCTTCAGCTTGGCGAAGCCAACCTGCCGGACGAGGCCCGATGGTGGCTGCGGCGACGAGTAGGTGCAACGGAAGCGTCTCAAGATGGAAGCGCCGGTTAAACCGATAAACAAACGCACCGAGGTAGCGAGTTCCGTATTTGACGAAATCGAATGCATGGTAGGCACCACCCAGGCTGGTTTTGACATTGCCCAAAACCGTGTTGATCCAATTGAATTCAGGCAAATCCTTGGGCTTTCGACCGCCCGCGATGATCGCCCGGTGTTGGCAACCGACAGCATTTGCATTGGAAGGTCTTATACTTCCCACCCTTGAGGTTCATGTCCATCACTGTTTCTCTTTTGTGAGTTTGTTTGGGTCAGTATGCGCCTTATAATTGAGAAAATCTGGGTTGGCTGAAGAATCTTTCTAATCAGGTCTTACGATTGATACGGGGATCAGGGATTGAGGAAAAATGCTTGATGATACAGGCGGTAGTGTGTTGCTTCATGCGCGTAGCTCAAAATCTTACTATTTTATCTCTGATGTCAATAGAGTTTTAATGCGCTTGCCCTGAGTTATCGGCATATTTTGCTTGACAACCGACAAAAGACGGGAGTAATTTAAGCCCCCGCAGGTCAGGCGGTGTTTGGTCGTTTGGCCGATGTGCGTTTAGGCAGGTCATCGTCTATGGCGGGAATCACGCCTCAAAATAATGAAAGTTTGGTCGGCTTAGCCGCAAATAATGCGGCGCAAAAACTGGACGCACAGGCGAATAAAAATCTCTGGATACGCGGCATGGGCGGTTTTATGTCCACCGGCGGCGATAAGCAAGCAGGCGGTTTTAATGAACGGCTGTACGGCGTTATGCTGGGTTCCGATTTTGCTGTCGCCGAGCAATTACAACTGGGCGCTGCTATCGGCTATGCCCATAATCAGGTCAGTACCAGCTTGTCCGACAGCGGTGCGACTGATAGCGTACAATTCCTGGGCTATGGTCTTTGGCACAAGAATACTGAGTTCTTGAATTTCTCATTCGGCTATGGTCGGGATAATTACACCACGCAACGAGTTGTTAATTTGGCTACAAATACCCCCTATAACTCGAATAGTAATGGTAATAGCGGTTCATTAGATGTGGAAGCGGGCACTCGCCGCCAGTTAGGTAATTACATCATCGAACCTTCATTCGGAGCGCGTGGCGACATTATCAGCCGCGATGCCTTCACCGAAAGCGGCGTAGCGGGACTTGCCGTTAAGTCAACAACACTCTCTGCCGCTCAAACCCGTGTGGGCACTAAAGTTAGCCGCAGCATCGGCTTCGGCGTCAATAAACGCATAACGCCGGAACTTCGCGCTTACTGGCTGCACGATGAGGGCGATTCCATTGCCAGCAGCTCACAAGCCACGCTGCTGGGTCAATCAATTAATGTAAGTGCTGCCAATGCCGGGCGTGATGCGGCGTCGTTAGGCGCGGGAGTCACGTTAGATGTCGGCAATAATGTCGCCCTATTTGCCGATTACGGCTTCGAAAAACGTAACGCGCGTAACGGTCAGAATGTGTTAGGCGGATTGCGGGTGAGTTGGTAAGGTATATGCTCGAAATAAGCCTAGGGTGGGCAGGCAGTTTTGCCCACCACACGAAGCACCGTATTGTTTCGTGTGGGCACGAACAGCATGTGCCCACCCTACCCGGCTGTGGAAAGATTTGGATGCTGCAATCAAATAGGCAAAGATAAAGGTTGCCCGATTAGCACACTAGCTTGGATGGAGCTTGCGGAATCCGGGCTACGAAAACTCATAAGATGTATGAATGTAAGGTGGATTCGCGCTATGCTATTATTTCCGCTGATTCATCCTTCAGGCGAGACGAGGTTTATAAGCCGTGGATTCGCGCCAGCAATCCACCATAAGCTGAGGCTCGAATCTGATTCCTTCGTGGTGTTACATCACGGACTTACATTTTATTGGTTAACGATAGGGACTTTCCGCTTAAGCTGATGCGTATGGTTTATAACCCCGCCCTTAACGTTTTCATAATACCTGAACCAATCCGCTTTATATAATCAACGTAAAACATTTCGAACGGGGAAGCATGCCCCGTCCGGCTGAGGCGGTACTGGATAAACAAGTGCCGTAGGATGTGCTGAACGCAGTGAAGCGCATCACTCACGACCGATGCGCCTCCTGACGTCGGCACATCCCACACCAAGACCGGGTTTGCAAACTTAACCCGTAAGGCGCAATCTTGGCGGAAATAGGGCGGTTTTTATATGCAGTAAAATGATTTTAAATTTGCAATGGAGTAATTTATGGGATTAACTTATGCGGTCGTTAAACTAACTAATCTGTTTGGCGGACAACAGATTGAAGTTATGTTACTGAGGCGATTGTATTAGGTAATGAGCCTTTATTAGGCGTAATTCCTATGGAAGCAATGGATTTGGTTGTCAATCCGCATCTGCAATGCTTAACAATCAATCCGCAACATCCCAATTACCCGGTCGCTTTAGCAAAATAACACCCAAATTCACATTGAATTCGGCAAGCTTTCATTCTCCCATATCCTTTACGCCTTTCGCCCCGGAGCTTTCGTATGCGCGGCTTTACCCTGCTTGAGCTGCTGGTTGTGCTGTTTATTATGGTGTTGGGTTTTTCTATGGTCGGTATTAATCTGTCGTCGGGGAATGACGCCACTACACTTAAAGCGGCGACCGGGGACATTGTTTCTGCACTGCGTTATGCGCGGGGGCAGGCTTTAATGTCGCATCAGAATGCAGCTGTTACCATTGACCTTGCTGAAAACAGTTATACAGTGAGCGGTCGGGATAAAGTTTATCCTATCTCCAAAGCGATTGCCGTGACCGTAGTCACCGCGCAAAACGAGCTGGACGGAAAAGGGTTGGCGAATCTACGTTTTTTTCCAGACGGCTCTTCTACAGGCGGCAGAATTACACTGGAACAGGGTAAGTCGGCTTGGGAAATCAATATCAACTGGTTAACCGGTCAAATTAAACTGGATGATACCGATGCAAGCCAATAAACAGCGGGGCTTTTCTTTACTGGAAATCCTGATTGCCTTTTCAATTCTGGCCTTATCGTTAGGCATTTTGTTGAAGATATTTTCCGCAGGCGTTAATACCGCTGCCGTTGCAGAGAACTATACGGCGGCCGTTCAAATTGCCGAAAGCTTAATGGTTAAAACCGGCGTGGAAACGCCATTGCAGGCAGGTCAGGCTGCCGGACTGGAAAATGAAAAGTATTATTGGCGGGTTGAAGTCAGCCCGTTTACATTTAATCCTGATAATATGGACGTTTCGGCGATAACAGCCATGCTGTTTAAGGTTAAAGTGATCGTTAATTGGGGCGATGGTAATGCCAATGACAGACAAGTTGAGTTAACCACTGTAAAATTAGGCAATAGAACCTTATGAGGCGAAAGGCGAAAGGCTTTACCCTGATAGAAGTGCTGATTGCCATGACGCTGTTAAGCATGATGGTGGTGTTGCTGTTTGGCAGTTTAAAAATTTGCGCCGACAGCTGGGAAAAGGGCGAAACCAAAATGACCGACGTTAATGAAGTCGCCGTTGTTTATAATTTTTTCCACCAGCATTTATCGCTGGCAAAACCGTTGTGGAATGATTTTTCAAACGAAGAAAGAACCTTTTCTTTTCAAGGTAAGGCGCATTCTTTACAATTTGTTTCCGCGTTCCCTGCCAGTGCCGACAGATCGGGTTTGCAGTTGTTTTCTGTGGCTTTACTGTCAGAACATAATGAACAACTTATCAAGGTAACATTAACCCCATTTTTCCCGGCAGCTGACGGTCAAGCATGGGACAAGGAAGAGGAGTCATTAGTCCGGCACGTCAGAGACTATACTTTGGCTTATTTTGGTTCGGATGACGGGGTGAATGCAGGTAGTTGGCGAGATGAATGGTTGGCTAAAGACATTCTTCCCCGACTGGTTAAAATCAATATCAAACTGGACAATGAAATCTACTGGCCGGAAATGATTATCGAGCTTAAGGTTGTGGGAACAGCTAATAACATGGGTCTTGTGCCGGGAAACACTGGAAATGTAAATCAAACCGGGACGATTCAGTGATAAGGCAAAAAGGCCTGGCATTAGTCCTGGTGCTGTGGGTGTTGAGCTTGTTGACGATTATGGCAGGGAGTTTCGCCCTCAGTATGCGCAGGGAAGCGTCTATTACTGCGGGCATTAAAAATAATGCCCAAGCGATGGCGGTTGCCGAATCGGGGATCGCCCTGGCGGAAATGATGTTGCAAAACCCCGACCCGGATAAACGTTGGCGGACAGACGGCAGTATTTATGAAATAATCGCTACGGATGCCAAAGTTCGAGTACGACTGCTGGCTGAGGCGGGTAAAATAGATATTAATAAAGCCGATCAAGCCTTATTGGAGGGACTGATGATTTATGCACCTGTCGATGCAGAGCAAAAATTACGATTAGTCAGCGCCATACTTGATTGGCGTGATGCCGATGATCTAGTACATATCAATGGGGCGGAAAAAAAAGAATATCAGGATGCGGGTTTAAGTTATCAACCTGCAAACAAACCTTTTCAGTCGATTGAAGAATTACAGATGGTATTAGGGATGAATAAATCTGTTTTTTTACAGCTGGAACCGTTAATCACTGTTTATTCTGGGCAGCCGCATGTCACAATGCAATTGGCGGCTAAAGAAGTTTTGCAGTTAATTCTCGGTTTGGATACGGATCAGGTTGACTCCTATATTGCCAGCCGTTTGAATAGCGCGATAAATAACCTGCCTGTTCCGACATCCCCATCAAGTGCCGGGCAAAATAATGCCGCCGGACAAAACAATGTACTGACTTTGATTTCCGAAGCACAACTGGATAATGAATCCAGAGCCGTGATCAGTGCGGTGATAAAACCATCGGACAACACAGAGGCGCAAAATAGTATATCTCCACAGGCCCTGTTTCAGGTATTAAAATGGCAGCTTGCAACAGCTAATGACCTGTCATTATTTACCGGCGCAATGAATGAATTATTAGTAAAACAGTATGCTGAACCTGAACTCAACAATTGATCTGGACTTTAAGCAGTTCTTACGCTGGTGGAAACGGGAGCTTAACTTTCTAATCCCTGAAAAAATAAAACGGCTAATTAATGACCAGCAGGGCTTTCTCATCATAACTCCGGTGGGCAATCAGTTAGCGCTGGCCTATAGCTGCAATGGGCAACTAGAGCCGATGACAACCTTGGATCGTAATGAATCAGCCGCAGCACGCTATAAAGATGTTCTGGAAAAAGATGACCGACTAGCTAAAGCCAAGGTAATACTCAGGCTGACGAATCATTATGCCATTCAAAAAGAGCTGAGCTTACCGGCTGCGGCAAAAGAAAACCTGTATCAGGTGGTCGGTTACGAGCTTGACCGCTATACGCCATTTAAGCCGGAACAGGTTTATTTTGCCGTTAAGCGTTTAGAAGGTGTGGGCGAGCCAGATCATATTAGGGTTATGCTGATATTAACGACCCGAGACATTCTTAATGGATTCTTTGAGGACATAAAAGCCATAGGCTTATCGCCACAACTTGTCGATTATGAGGGTTCAGCTAATGATTGCGATAACCTGGGTGATAGCTACAATCTATTGCCCGACCGGCTAAGGCAAAAAACCGAAAAACTGCCTCGTATAATTTACTCGGCACTGATAACGTTGACCTGTTTGCTGCTAGCCGTTGTTATGGCGATGCCTGTCTGGCTTGAATCTCAAACAGTTAACGCTTTGCAATTAAAAACCGAGGCCCTGGAAAAGGACGCCAAAAAGGTTAAAGCATTGCAAAAAGACATTGACGCTATGATGGACGAAACCCGTCAATTGTTGGCAGAGAAAAGCGCCGCACCTGAAGTGATTTTGATGTTGAATACGTTAAGCTCACTCATCAAAGATGATACCTGGCTGAGCTATGCACAATACTCAGACGGGCATTTGCAGATACAAGGAGAATCGCCGACGGCGTCAACACTGATCGCTGTGCTGGAGGCATCTGACGTGTTTGCCCATGCCCGGTTTGTATCGCCGGTTACCCAGGATCCCGTCAGCAAGCTTGAACGGTTTCAGATTACCGTTGATGTGACCCCGGACAGAAAGCAGTGATGTTAAACATGGACAGCCGGAAAATGCAGCGGTGGCTGGCAGTGGGCTTATTAATTGCCGTCGTGCTCATTATCAGTCTGGTTGTTATAGTCCCGTTGCTAAATAAAGGCCTGGAACTGCATGAAGCTAAAAATAATCTGGTTTTCAAGCTACAGCAATATGAACGGATTTTAGACACAAAAGAGGCGGTCGTTGCCAGCATGGCTAAAATACAGCGACAGCATGAGCAGCAAGGCTATTTTAATAGCCAAAATACAGATGCTTTAGCGTCTGCCGAAATGCAGGAGTTTATAAAAAAAACGATAGTCGATTCGGGAGGGCAATTGAGCAGCACCCAGGCACTACCGGTCAGTAATAAAGGTAAATTTAGCCGGATATCGGTCAGGGTAAGAATGACGGGGAACAGTGAAGTATTGCGGGCAGTCCTTTACAAGATAGAAACATCCGCGCCGTTGATTATTATTGACCAGATCGATATTAGACCCATGCGCGGAGTTATGAATACAACCACGCGCCAAATCGAGCCCAGCAATGATTTGAACGTCAATTTTCAGGCAGTCAGTTTTATGAGAAAGCAAGCAGAATGAACCATAAGCTCATGTCTGTGCTAGCCGCTGTTTGTAGCGTCTGCGTCTTGATTATTATCGGCGAATGGTTTTATGCCGTGCGGGCGCAAGAGCAGACTTTAAATTCAACGCTTTCTGGGGCAATAAAAGTTTCACACGAGGATATGCCTGGCATAGCCCTAATCCGGGAGCCTGAAGCAAGTTATGCGGATCTTGTGACCAGGCCTTTATTTATCAAAGGCAGAAGACCCGTTAATGAACCTCGCTCAGCTGAAGCGCAGGCCATCAGTGCAACTAACAACGCCTTCGATTGGCAGCTGAACGGCGTCTATACCATAAAAAAAGAGTTATCCGCCTTGTTCAGTCGTTCCACATTGAGGGCTGCTAAAGATAACTATCGAAAGCTTACAGTCGGAACTGATCTTAATGGCTGGAAGCTGACGGAAATTCACAAGGACAGAGTCCTGCTAAAGCAAGGAGATCAGCAAAAGGAGTTATTGCTCAGAAAACCAAAACCGAAAGACTCGACCATGAAATCAAATCTACCGAATAACGCCAGTCCACAGACCAATATCCCAAAACCTGAAACTGTGCCTCAACCTGAACTTATACCTCAACCTGAAACTGTGCCTCAACCTCAACCTGAAGTTATGCCTCAACCTGAAGCCACACCTCAATCCGAAGTCATCTCTCCACCCGCATAAGGCGAACTTGATAAAAATAATGAATACTTTTAAAAAAATAACCACAGCCATCTACTTTCTGGTTACTGGTTTATTGTTAACAGGCTGTGGTGATTCTTTAAAACCCTTTACTGTGGATAAATTACCGTTGACGCCAGTAATAAAGGAACCGCTGAACAAGCAGCCGGACACCGCCTTTAAGGAGCTGCAAAACAATCTGCCTGCTACCAAAACAACGAAGTCATCCAGTGAACTGTATCCTGGCACTAACCGTTTTGTGTCCGGTGAATTACCTGAACACAAAACAGCTGGCTCGGCTGGGACAGGTACCTATAGCCTGAATTTTGACGATGCTGATCTTGGCGAAGTGGCAAAAGTGATTTTGAGCGATATACTCGGGCAAAACTATGTAATAAGTCCGAAAGTAACCGGTAGAGTGGCGTTACAAACCAACGAACCCTTAACCAAAGAAGAATTATTGCCTACTCTGGAAATGGTTTTGCGGATGAATAATGCAGCCCTGGTTAAGGATGGCAGAATTTATCATATTGAACCTATCGCAGAAGCTTTATTTACTTCCAATATCGCAAGCAGCAAGTCCGGATATCAGACCCGGATTATACCCGTCAGAAATGTGGCGGTTCAGGATGTCGCCGAAATTATAAAACCGCTGGTGCATGAAAAAACGATACTGAATATTGATGGCAGCCGCAATATTCTGGTGGCTTCTGGATCAGCGGATGAAATAGCCCGGGTGATGGATATGGTCAACACCTTTGATATTGATTTATTAAAAGGCCGTTCTTTTGGTTTGTTCACATTGGCTCATGTAGACCCGGAAACCGTTATTAAAGAGCTGGAAGGTATTTTCCATCAAAAAGCTAAAGGCGATGAGTCGGAATTTTTTCAATTTATGCCGATACAGCGATTAAATGCCGTTTTGGCCGTTACCCATCAGGCGCGCTATTTAAAGGATATTGAAAATTGGGTGTTTAGGCTGGATAAAGCCAACACAGCCTCCGGCGGCGGTGGCGTGAATGTTTATAAGGTCCAACATGCGAATGCCGAGGAATTGGCGGGCACCTTGAATGAGATTTTTACCGGTGCGCAAAAGAAAACAACGGCCGCAAAAGTGGCGCCCGGACAAGCAGCGGCTACAATAAGCAATAAACCGGCAACTGATGCAGCCGCTCCTAAAGCAAGTTCAACCGGTAATACAGCAACCGGCACTGCCAGTGTATCTAATGTCGGCAATGTAAGGATAATTGCGGATAAAGCAAATAACTCGGTCGTCATTGTTGCCACGCCTCACGAGTACGCTGTGATTCGGCCCATAATCGAGCAACTCGACATCATGCCGTTGCAAGTGCTGATTGATGCGACCATAGCCTCGGTTAAATTGACGGATAATTTAAAATACGGCATAGCCTGGTATTTAAATAACAGCAATGCTTCTGTTGGTAGTGTCTCGCCTCTGGGAAATACGCTGAGCACTGCAATTACAGCTGCAAGCGCCATTTCAACAGGTGGACTGACTGCGGTATACAGCTCGGGTTCAGTCGCTGCGGTTTTAAGCGCGCAAGCCGATAAAGGTAATGTTAATGTTATTTCATCGCCGTCTTTAATGGTGTTGAATAATCAGAAGGCGAAAATAAATGTCGGCGATCAAGTGCCTATACAAACCGGCTCCACATCAATTCCTGTCCCTACCACTGGAACGAATAGTCTCGTTCAATCCAATACTATACAATATAAAGATACTGGCGTTACCCTGGAAATTACGCCGCGGGTTAATGCCAACGGTATAGTTATTATGGACGTCCACCAAATTGTCAGTTCTGTAATACCAGTAACAAGTGCGCTTGGCATTCAATCGCCTACCATTAATAAAAAAGAAATCGAGAGCTCCATTGCCATACATGATGGACAAACCATTGTGTTAGGCGGGCTTATTGATGACAATAACTCGGCGCAAAAAGGCGGGATCCCTTTTTTATATGACCTTCCGTGGGGGGTAGGCTCATTATTTGGTACGACAACATATACTCGAATCAAAAACGAGCTGGTTGTCCTCATTACTCCGCGCGTGGTAAAAAGCAAGCAGGATTCCCGGCAG
>PMJA01000226.1 GCA_003158415.1 Methylobacter sp. | reverse complement strand
CTTGATGAATGAACTGGATTGGGACACTACCGGCAGAATCGCTTCGTTAATGGGCGCCATTAAAATAGAACATCATGGCACTCAAAACCATTCCTTGAGCATGGGCGACTTCAAGCAACGCTATCACGAAAACTTTGGCTATTCGTTTTAAGATGCCGTTAAAAAATACCCAACAGTTATTGGATCTTATGGCTAGGCTGCGCCGCCCGGAAGACGGCTGCGCATGGGATCTTAAACAGGATTTCGCCAGCCTNNCGTTCGGAACTGGGCGATTTGTTACTGCAAGTCGTATTTCATGCCCAGATTGCCGATGAGCGCGGATTGTTTAATTTTGAAGATGTGTCTAAAGGCATCTCTGAAAAATTGATTCGTCGTCATCCGCATGTTTTTTCCGATGCGGTTTTTAACACCGATGCCGAACGTCATCAGGCCTGGGAACAAGCCAAAGCCGATGAACGGCAGGAAAAAAACAAAACGGCGGATAAGGTGAGCGTTTTGTCGGGAGTGGCGGGCAATCTTCCGGCTTTGATCGAGTGTGAAAAAGTCCAGGATCGCGCCGCACAGCACGGTTTCGATTGGCTGGATGTGCCCCCGGTTTTTGCCAAGNNCTGGCCCGTCATTTAAACGTCAATCCTGAAATGGCGCTAAAAGAAAGCACCCGGAAATTCTCCAGACGCTTTCACTATATTGAAGCGCAGGTCGCAGCATCCGGCCGAAATTTAACCGATTGCGAGCTGATGGAGCTGGATGGGTTTTGGCATGAAGCCAAAGTGGCTTTAAAAATCAAGCCGTAAACTATCGAATGTATAGATTTCAAGAGGTCAGGTAAGATGCGGGTGTTATTGATTTATATGGGTATTTTGGCATTTTTAAGTCTTAATCCTTGGTTACGTCCGGATTCTAATCCGGCAATAGGTTATATCGCCTGGGATAAGATGGATCATACAATAGCTTATGGTATCTTGTCTTTTTTACTCATGTCGATATACAAGTATCACAAACACCCCTGGATGGTTTCATTTATAGTGCTGCTAACTTGTTCCCTGGTAGGTATATTATTGGAATATTGCCAGCTTTGGTTCACATCAAGTCGGCAGTTTTCATACGAGGATGCGGGCGCTAATGTCTTTGGTGGCGTGTTAGGTCTGGCTTTGTTTTGGAGTTATAAATTTATCGCCGTAAAGCGGGCAAAATAAAATAATGAGTACGAATATAATGCGGCCGCTATAGAAGTTTTAAGCGGATTGGAGCCGGTGCGAAAACGCCCCGGCATGTACACGGATACTACCCGGCCCAACCATCTGGTGCAGGAAGTCGTCGATAACAGTGTCGATGAAGCGCTGGCGGGTTTTGCAAAAGCTATCGATGTGGTCTTGTATAAGGACGGTTCGGTGCTGGTCAGCGATGACGGGCGCGGCATGCCGGTGGATATACATCCCGAACAAGGCATACCCGGCGTTGAGGTGATACTCACTCAGCTGCATGCCGGCGGCAAGTTTTCCAATAAAAACTACCAGTTTTCCGGCGGTTTGCATGGCGTGGGTGTATCGGTGGTCAATGCCTTGTCGGCAAAGCTGGAAATTGAAGTCAAACGCAACGGCAAAGTCTATCGCATGGACTATGCCGATGGCGAAAAGCAAACGGAATTAGCTGAAACCGGCACGGTAGGCCGCAATAACACGGGGACGGCGGTCAAATTCTGGCCCAATGAAAAATACTTCGATTCCAATAAAATATCCGTCACCAAGCTGAAACATGTCTTGCGCGCCAAAGCGGTTTTATGTCCGGGTTTGAAGATCACGTTAAAAGTTGAGCAAACGGATGAAGACTATGTCTGGTGTTACCAGAATGGTCTTAAAGAGTATTTGCTGGATCGGATAGGTGATATAGAATTTTTCCCGGAACAGCCGTTTATGGGTAACATGGCGGCTAATCACGAGGCCGTGGAATGGGGCATCGTCTGGGCTTTGGAAAATCCGCCGGAAATTCTCAACGAAAGTTACGTGAATCTGGTGCCTACCGCTCAAGGTGGAACCCATGTCAACGGCTTACGGGCGGGCCTGACCGAAGCCATGCGCGAGTTTTGCGACATCCGCAATATTTTGCCGCGCGGCATCAAGGTGGCGCCGGAAGACGTCTGGGAAAACTGCCATTTTGTGCTGTCGGTTAAACTGGAAGATCCGCAGTTTTCCGGGCAAACCAAAGAGCGCTTAAGCTCGCGCGAATGTGTGGCGTTTGTGTCCGGCGTCGCTAAAGACGGATTCAGTCTGTGGTTGAACCAGAACCCGGCGGAAGGCGAAAAAATAGCCGAGATTATTATTTCCAGCGCTCAAAAACGACTGCGTTCCAATAAAAAAATCATCCGCAAACGGATCACGTCCGGCCCGGCCTTGCCGGGAAAATTAGCCGATTGTTCGGCGCAGGATATAGCCAGAACGGAATTGTTCCTGGTGGAAGGCGACTCGGCGGGCGGTTCCGCCAAGCAAGCCCGCGAACGGGATTTTCAAGCCATCATGCCGTTGCGCGGCAAGATATTGAACACCTGGGAAGTGGAATCCAGCCAGGTGATGGCGTCGCAGGAAGTGCATGATATAGCTGTGGCCTTAGGGATAGAGCCGGGCTCCAGCGATTTGCAGCATTTGCGCTACGGCAAAGTGTGCATACTGGCAGATGCCGATTCCGACGGCAACCATATCGCCACCTTGATTTGCGCGTTGTTTTATCAACACTTTAATGCGTTGGTGAGGGAAGGGCATGTGTTTGTCGCCATGCCGCCGCTGTATCGTATCGACGTCGGCAAGCGCGTGTTTTATGCGCTGGATGAATCAGAACGCCAGGGCGTTCTCGATAGGATTAAAGCCGAAAAGCTCAAAGGGCAAATCAATGTGCAACGCTTTAAGGGTTTGGGCGAGATGAATCCCAGCCAGCTGAGGGAAACCACGATGAACCCTGACACCCGAAGGCTGGTGCAATTAACCGTCACTGAAAACGACGACACCAGCGCACAGCTGGATTTATTGCTGGCCAAAAAACGCTCGCCGGACAGAAAAGTGTGGCTGGAAACCAAGGGCAATTTGGCGGATATAGCTTGATCTGCAAGAGTAGAGGACGTTATTTATCGCCTTCATATAATTTAAAAGGGTAAATCATGCAAACATCAAGTATTACCTCAAAAGGACAGGTCACAATACCTGTCAATATACGCAAATCCCTACACCTGACGGCTGGTCAAAAGGTAAAAGTGAGCTGTGAAAACAATATTATTACGATAACACCCATCAAAAATGATATTAGTGCGGTATTCGGCTTGCTGAAAGCGACAAAAACGGTTTCTTTAGCGCAAATGGAGGAAGCGATTGTCCAGGCTGTACATTGACAGCTTATTAGAACTTAGAAACAGGAAAAAATCATGCAAATTATACTGAATATTCCCGATGATTTACCCGCTAATATTGTTCAGCAATATATCAAAACCATTGAAGCGCAAATATCGCTTATGAGTAACTTGTCAACTAAAATGGGTTTTGAAAAAGAAACCGACAGGTTGGACAGCGGCGGCTCTGAGAAAAAAAATATTTCTTTTATGTCTGATGATTTTGATGCGCCGTTGGATGAGTTTAAACCCTATATGGAAAGCGTTTGGCTTGGCATTGAGCAGTGGCGTAAGCAAGCGCAGTTTAGCGATGGTGACGAAGAACTGACTGATGAGATGATTGCCAGTTGGCGTGACAAAAGCAGCGGCCGGGATTTTTCATGGAACAACTAACATATTTGCTGGATACCAATATTTTGTCGGAGGCGACAAAATCTAAGCCTAATCAGCAGGTATTGGCAAAACTGCGCGAACATAATGGCTGTTATGCCACAGCGGTAACTGTGTGGCACGAGTTGCATTTTGGTTGTGAAAGGTTGCCTGATTCCAAATTAAAGCGGCAATTGGCAAGTTATTTGGCGATGTTGTTGCAAGAAGGTTTAGGCGTTTTGCCTTTTGAACAACAAGCAGGCGAATGGCTGGCGGTTGAGCGAGCCAGATTAATGAAAGAGGGTTACACGCTTGGCTTTGCCGATGCAGAGATTGCGGCAATTGCAGTGGCTAATGAATTGATTTTGGTGACACGAAATACGCGTGATTTTGTGCGTTTCTCCGGGTTGAAGTTGGAAAACTGGTTTGATGAGGTGTAACTTCTCATTAGTCGCAGGCAACACCTAAGAATCAGGTTAAAATAGCTGAATGGATTCTCTCAAGCCGCAATTACCGAAAATCAGTAACGAAGACCGCACGCCGCTACCCTTAGCATTATCAGCG
>PMJA01000063.1 GCA_003158415.1 Methylobacter sp. | reverse complement strand
GAAGTCGCCCGGCGTTATGACCGTGAAGGCGCCGATGAAATCACGTTTTTGGACATTACCGCCACGCATGATAACCGTGACACGATAGTCCATGTCGTCGAGCAAGTGGCCAGCGAAGTTTTTATTCCGTTGACGGTAGGCGGCGGCATCAGAACCTTGGACGATATACGCCGTATGCTTAATGCGGGAGCGGATAAAGTCGGCATTAACAGCGCCGCCGTGTTTAACCCTGATTTTGTCCGCGAGGCCGCAGAGCGTTTCGGTTCGCAATGTATCGTGGTGGCCATTGATGCCAAAAAAGTCAGCTTGCCGGGCGAAACTGATCGTTGGGAAATTTTTACCCACGGCGGGCGCAAGGCGACCGGCATCGACGCGATAGGCTGGGCGGAAAAAATGGTGGCCTACGGCGCCGGGGAAATTTTGTTAACCAGCATGGACAGGGACGGCACGCGAGAAGGCTTTGACTTGCCGCTAACCCGCGCCATCAGCGAGGCGGTAACCGTGCCGGTCATCGCATCAGGCGGCGTAGGCAACCTAGATCATTTGGCCGATGGCGTGATTGAAGGCAAAGCGGATGCCGTGCTAGCGGCCAGTATTTTTCACTTTGCCGAATATACAATACAACAAGCCAAGGAACACATGGCGTCACGCGGCATAGAGATGCGTTTATGAACGGCTCCTGGTTAGATGAGATACGCTGGACTGAAGACGGCCTAGTACCGGTCATAGCGCAGCAGGCAGACACCGGCAAAGTCGTGATGTTTGCGTGGATGAACCGTGAGTCTTTAGGCTTAACGGTCGCGGAAGGTTACGCGGTTTACTGGTCAAGGTCGCGCAACCGGTTATGGCGCAAAGGCGAGGAATCGGGTCACAGGCAGAAAGTAATGGGCTTGTTTCTGGATTGTGACGAAGATGTTATTCTACTAAAAATTGAACAGGAAGGTGGTATTGCCTGTCATACCGGCCGTGAAAGCTGTTTTTATCGCAGCCTGATCAATGGGCAATGGCAGGCTGTTGAGCCGGTGTTGAAAGATCCCCAAACAATTTATACAAAAAAATGAGTCACGTATTACAACAATTAGCCCATATACTGGAACAACGTAAGCTGGAATCAGCCGATAAATCTTATGTGGCCAGCCTTTATGCCAAAGGCCTAGATACTATCCTTAAAAAAATCGGCGAAGAAGCGACAGAAACTGTTATCGCCGCCAAAAACGGCGATAAACAACAAATTATTTATGAAACCGCCGATTTATGGTTTCATTGCATGGTATTGCTGGCAGACCAGGACTTAGGGCCGAATGACGTGTTGCAGGAGCTGCAACGCCGTTTCGGCTTGTCGGGTCTGGATGAAAAAGCGCAACGTAGCAAGTAAAAAATATCTATTCTGCAGATATACCAATCTAATAATATCGCTTTATTGTATATGATAATTATCCTAAGATATTCATACTTATAGGTCACTGGAGTTAAGAAATGCACGTCAGCATTACACAATTGTTAATTATATTAGTCATCGTCATAGTGCTTTTTGGTACAAAAAAGCTGCGTAATGTAGGCGCAGACTTGGGCGTGGCCATCAAAAGTTTTCGGGCCGCCGTTAAAGAAGGTGAAGAAGACAAAAAACAAGCCGAAGATGAAAGTGAAACCATAGAAGGCGAAATCACTTCCAAGAAAAACGAAAAAGTCTGATATGTTTGAGATAGGTTTTTCCGAGCTGGTGATGATAGGCTTGGTTAGCCTATTGGTGATAGGCCCCGAGCGCTTGCCTGCGGTGGCGCGAATTGCCGGATTCTGGATAGGTAAGGCGCGTAATATAGCAGCTTCCGTCAAGGAAGAAATCAAGCAGGAATTGCATGCGGAAGAACTGCGTCAGATATTTAAAGAGCAGGCGGAACTGCAAGAGCTTCATGCGGCGCTCAATGAAACCACCGATGCCGCGAATTCTATTAAAGCCTCGCTGGCAACGTTGCCGGAAGAAACTTTAGCAGACATTAAGTCTCCCTATGAACCGGAATAGTTTCGACGAGGCCAGCCAGCCTTTTATCAGTCACCTGATAGAATTACGTGATCGCCTGTTAAAAGTGGTGGTATTCGTCATAGTGGTGTTTTTGGGCCTGTCGGTCTACGCCAATCAAATCTACAGTTTCCTGGCCGGGCCGTTAATGAAGCACATGCCCAAAAACAGCACGATGATTGCTATCGATGTGGCATCGCCCTTTTTTACGCCGTTCAAGTTATCGCTGGTTGTCGCTATTTTTATTTCCATCCCCGTTATTCTTTATCATTTTTGGGCTTTTGTAGCGCCGGGACTGTATAAGCGCGAACGGCGGATGATTTTGCCGTTACTGATAGCCAGTACGCTGCTGTTTTTTCTGGGCGTCGCTTTTGCCTACTTTGTGGTTTTTCCTCTGATCTTCAGTTTCTTAACGGCTGCCGCGCCAGAAGGTGTCGCAGTAATGACGGATATTACCAAGTATCTTGACTTTGTTTTAACGCTGTTTTTTGCGTTTGGTTTTTGCTTTGAAGTGCCTATATTTACCATCGTATTGGTCTGGACAGGCTTGGTAACGCCGGCAGCCTTGGCTGAAAAGCGTCCCTATGTTATCGTCGGAGCATTTATTATCGGCATGCTGCTGACACCACCTGATGCGATTTCACAAACGCTGTTAGCCGTGCCCATGTGGATGTTATTTGAGCTGGGCTTGCTGTGTTCGCGTTTGTTTGTGCATAAAGAAAGTAACGATTATGGCTATCCTGACGAGGCCGTATTGGATAGGATCGAACAAGAAGATAAGTAAGGATCGTGCAGGAAATAACCTATGTATTAAATCCCCTCACCCCAACCCTCTCCCGGCGGAAGAGAGAGTAAGATGTCGAAGTTATTTCCTGCACGTGTTCCTAAACGTCAAAAGGTAACCGTATTGCCATCGCTACCTTTCTACATCCTGCCGGTGTTCCCGCATTACGAATTACCTAACTTAATGGCAGTGAAGTACGGTAATCAAAAATCCAAACCCGCCCTGCCCTGTCAATAACGCTTTAAACAGGGCTTTATCAGAGCCGAATATACAAATTCAGGGCATTTTAGCTGTAACTAAAACGCCAGACAGTATATAATCGGACGTTTTGATTCAATCATTTACTAAATTCACACCGGAAAAAAACATGCTGGGTAAGCTAGTTAGATTTGTTGTAGGGAGCCGTAACGACAGGCTGGTAAAGAAGAAAAAGAAGCTGGTCAAGAGGATCAACGCTTTATCTTCGGAATACGAAAAGTTATCTGATGAGGCGTTAAAAGCAAAAACTCAGGAATTTCGTGATCGTCTGGCTCAGGATGAAAAACTGAACAGCTTGATTCCAGAAGCGTTTGCAGCCGTCAGGGAAGCGTCTTCGCGGGTCTTCGGCATGCGTCATTTTGATGTGCAGCTGATAGGCGGCATGATGCTTCATGACGGCAAGATTGCGGAAATGAAAACCGGCGAGGGTAAAACCTTGATGGCGACCCTGGCCGCTTATTTGAATGCCTTGCCGGGACGCGGCGTCCATGTCGTTACGGTAAATGATTATCTGGCCAAGCGCGACTCCGAATGGATGGGCAGGCTTTATGGTTTTCTGGGGATGACGACAGGCGTCATCATCAGCCAAATGGATCATGCGACCCGGCAGGAATCTTATGCGGCGGACATTACCTACGGCACTAACAACGAATTCGGTTTCGATTATCTGCGTGACAATATGGCTTTTAGCCTGGAGCAAAAAGTCCAGCGCGATTTAAGCTTTGCCATTGTCGACGAAGTGGATTCGATACTGATTGATGAAGCCAGAACGCCGCTGATCATTTCAGGCCCCACTGAAGAAAGCACTGAAATCTATATCAAAGCCAATGAAATCATCCCATACCTGACCCGACAGGAAACTGACGAGCAGCCCGGCGATTATACGGTTGATGAAAAGTTGCGTCAGGTTTATCTGACCGAAGCAGGGCATGAGCGCGTTGAACGCTTGATGCTTGAATACGGCCTGATGGCTGAAGGCACCAGCCTTTACGATGCCGCTAATATTCGCCTCATGCACTATCTAAGCGCGTCTTTGCGCGGACATGTCTTATTCAAGAAAGATGTGGATTACATCGTCGCGAATAATGAAGTGGTTATCGTCGATGAGTTTACCGGCCGCATAATGCCCGGACGGCGCTGGTCTGAAGGATTGCATCAGGCGATTGAAGCGAAAGAACATGTCGCCATTAACAGCGAAAACCAGACACTGGCGTCCATCACCTTCCAGAACTATTTCCGCCTGTACGACAAACTGTCGGGCATGACCGGCACTGCCGATACCGAAGCGTTCGAGCTGAACAAGATTTACGGCCTTGAAGTTGTTGTGATTCCAACGCATCGCCCCATGATACGCCGAGATTTGGGTGACGTGGTTTACTTGACCACCGACGAAAAATATATCGCCGTTGCCAACGACATTAAAGACTGTGTCAGTCGCGGTCAGCCTGTATTAGTGGGAACGACCTCCATTGAAAATTCGGAGCGGCTTTCCGCGTTATTGAAAAAACAGGGTATTGTCCACGAAGTGCTTAATGCCAAACAACACGAACGTGAAGCGCATATTATCGAACAAGCAGGTATGCCGGGTGCAGTCACTATCGCCACCAACATGGCGGGGCGGGGTACGGATATTGTACTGGGCGGCAATCTGGACGCAGAGCTGAAGGCTTTGGGCGAAGATGCCTCCGATTCTGAAAAAGAACAAGTGCGCGGTGCTTGGCTGAATAGACACAATCAAGTGCTGTCCAACGGCGGCTTGCATGTTATAGGCTCGGAACGCCATGAGTCGCGTCGTATCGATAACCAGTTAAGAGGCCGCTCCGGCCGTCAGGGCGATCCCGGTTCAACACGCTTTTACTTGTCCCTGCAAGATGATTTGATGCGTATTTTCGCCTCCGACCGTGTCGCCGGATTGATGAAGAAGCTGGGCATGGGCGATGGCGAGGCAATAGAACATCCGTGGGTCACCCGGTCTATTGAAAATGCGCAGCGTAAGGTCGAAGGGCGCAATTTTGACATACGAAAAGAAATTCTGGCTTATGACGATGTCGCCAACGATCAGCGCAAAGTGATATACACGCAGCGTAATGAGCTGATGGCGGCCAACGAAATTTCCGACATTATTACCGCCATACGCAAAGATGTTGTTAACGATGTGATTACCCAATATATCCCGGCCAAAACCATGGTTGAGCAATGGGATATCTTAGGTTTGGAAGAGCATCTGCATCATGAGTTTAATGTTCTGATACCCGTGCAGCTTATGCTCGACGAAGATCATAAGCTGCAGGAAGCATCCTTACGCAATCGCATTATTGATATTCTGGAACAAAACCACCGGGAAAAAGAACATCAGATCACTAAAGAGGTATTACAGCATTTTGAAAAATCTGTGATGCTGCAAGTGCTGGATACCAGCTGGAAAGAACATCTGGCGGCGATGGATTATTTGCGTCAGGGCATCCATTTTAGAGGTTATGCGCAAAAAGATCCCAAGCAGGAATACAAGCGCGAAGCCTTCGAAATGTTTACCAGCCTACTGGAGCATATCAAATATGAAGTGATAGGCGTGCTGTTTAAAGTTCAGGTGCGGCAGGAAGAAGATGTGCTGGCTATAGATGAACAAATGCAAGCGCCCAGAGAAATGCACTTTGAGCATGCACAACCGTGGGATCCTCTGGATGATCATGATGAGTCGCAGCTTGCCGAAGCGGAAAAAGTACCGGAACACCCTTTTGTCCGTGCAGCCCATAAAGTGGGCCGCAATGAGCTTTGCCCTTGCGGATCGGGAAAGAAGTACAAGCAATGTCATGGTAAGCTCAGCTAAGCTTATCGAGTTTCAATAAAATGGCCGGAAATAACAGCTCGTGTTTTATTAACATCGGCAGTTTTTTCCGGCTTTTTTGTTTTCCAGATAGTAGCATTAAACGAAACCGCCGCCATCCGGGTTACGATTCAGCAGATACCTTTTTCTATTGCCACTCCCTAATATATCCTTAACTTATCGGCTTAAATGGCTGATTACTGCCTGCACGACATTGGTATCGGTGTTGCCGGCTAATGCTTCTGAAAACAACAACAGCAATTATGTGCCTGGATTTTATGGTGATTTCGGCATGGCGCTTAAGCAGGAAACCGGTTGGTATTTGGACAATTTTGCCATGGGTTACACTGCCGCTGATACCGACATCCGCAGCAATTCCGTACTGGAGCTGCCCGGTATCGGCTATGCGACGGATACTAAAATAGCGGGGGGAAGCTATGCGTTAAGCATTTACCCTGGCGCTGTCTATGCAGAAAATACCTATGCAAAAAGTGACTCTAAACCGCAATCGGCCCGTGTCGGCGCCGGAGACATCTATGCAATACCGATACAGCTTTCCTGGCAATTTGGCGAGGTGTCGATCCTGACATTTGAAGGCCTATCCATACCGGTCGGCTCTTATCAAAAAAACCGTGATCTGAACGCCGGGTTAAACTATTGGACTTTTGACAGTAATATTTCTGTAACCTGGCAGCCCGATAACGGGAATTACGACTTCTCCCTGAACTTGGGTTACATGGTCAACACCGAAAATACAGCGACGCATTACCGTACCGGTGACGAGCTGCACTTGGATTATATGGCAGGCTATTATTTAACAGAAAAACTGGGCGCAGGTATCACGGGGACTTATTATAAACAGATTATCCCGGATAGCGGGAGCGGAGTAACAGCAGATGCCATTCAAGGCGAGAGCAGCAGCATAGGCCCGATCTTGATGTATACAGTCAAACTGGATGGCAGAGCTGTTAATTTTTCTGCCAAATGGCTACACGAATATAATGTAAACAATCATGCGCCTGGCGATTACGCCATTGTTCGCACCACGTTCAATTTCTAAAAATAGTCACTTAAATTAATTCACGCCCGGTATAGCGTCTCAATATTGCCAGAGGGCCTGCATGAGTGTCATGTTGGTTCGATACAGGCAAATGAAACGTTTGCTCCATCATGTACTGGCCTGACATTGCCGCATGTGAGGCTTGATCCGAAAAGCACACCCAAACAGAGCCCGTAGGGAATTCTATGGTTAATTGGGGGGAGTTGTGTTGATAGTTTAAGTCCTGTTTCATTGCGTCGTGTAATTGGAGCATTAAATGATCATATTCGCTACGTAAAGATTTGGTAACGCCAAAAAGATTTAATGCTTTTGCACGCCACGCCGAATATGGCGCCGTATTGGCAAGAAATCGTTCAACAACTTTTTCAAATGGCTCGCCAACACGCCACACACGAGGCACTTTATCGGGGTTTACATTGATAAAGACACGTAATATGCGTTCACCATCAGTTGGTCGGGTAGGGAATGCATCAACATGCAAGCGCCTGTCATCAGCACGCCAGGATTGATTTCGTGTTTCTATTAGACTGGGGCGAAAACTCGTCGGCCCCAAACGTAAATATCCCTTATAGCAAGAAAAATAGCTATTAACAAGTGATAGTGACTGGCTACGAAAGCGGCCCATCATCTCACTTAATCCAGCCTGAATCTGGTCACCACCTAATGCGCCTTTTAAGTTTCCTGAAGCATCTAAGCTTATATTTCGTGATTTTGAATGACGTATTTGGGGAGTAAAAAAATGTCTATCCAGTGCTGAAATAGGAAAATCCAGTCTTGTGAAATGCAGCACCTTCCCTGCTTCTAAATCAGCAACCCAGTTATTTTGTGTGGAGTCGGATTTCCATTCAGCAGCATCTACATCAACGATTTGATTTTTCATATCTATGCTCTACCGCCTTGTAAATTTCCAGATGAGCATTTTATAAAATAGGGCGTGATAACGCAAGTGAATTGCGCCGGATGTTAGTCGTTATGATGGAATAAGGAACGCACATGAAATAACTGGACTACATTATTTCATGCACGTTCCCAATCTAAAAAATAGCCGCTACAAACTTAACTCTTAGCGGCTCTCTTACGCTCGTTT
>PMJA01000225.1 GCA_003158415.1 Methylobacter sp. | reverse complement strand
TCAACCGGAACAGCCAGCCCCCGCTCAAAACCTCGCGCACCTAAACGGGCAATCGCGCCCGCTCTGGGTAGCGCGTCGATTTGGCAGGCGCTGACGCGACCTTGTAGGCGCAGCATCAATTCTTTCCGATAAACACCCCAACCTGAACCTACGCCTACGCCGGGCAGATTGGNNTCTCCCGGAGGGAGAGGGGGAAAAGCCATGTCTGTGTTGTTTATATTGTCACTGCTATCAAAAAAATCCTGGGCGATGGCCGCCAAGGTAGACACCGGCACGACCGACAAGTCGGCGCCTAGCGCGATGCCTTGAATCACGCCGGTGGCGATACGCACGCCGGTAAACGATCCGGGGCCGCAGCCGAAGGCCAGCGCATCCAGCTGTTGCGGCAGCAATCCGGCGTCCGCCAGCAAGCCATCAATCATCGGCAAAATCAGCCGGGTATGCTCCTTGGGTGTTAAGGCAAAACGCTCGGTGACGATGCCGTCAACATACAATGCCGCTGAACAAGCCTCGGTCGCCGTTTCTACCGCCAATAATTTCATTATTTAGTCTCTTCGTGAAAAAATGCCTGCACATCGGCTATATCGCGGGTGCGCTTCATCGGCGGCACGCTGTCCAAAAACAGCTGGCCATAGGATTTCTTTAATAAACGCGGATCGCACACCATCAATACGCCCCGGTCGGTGACATCGCGGATCAACCTGCCTATGCCCTGCCTTAAAGCAATAACGGCGGTGGGCAATTGGTACTCGACAAACGGATTTTTCCCCTGTTGCGTCATCGCTTCCAATCGCGCTTTTAACACCGGATCGCCCGGCGATGCGAACGGCAACTTGTCGATAATTACGCAGGACAAGGCTTCGCCCCTGACATCGACGCCTTCCCAAAAACTCGACGTGCCTAACAGCACAGCGTTCCCGGCGGTTTTAAACTGCTCCAGCAACAAGGCCTTGGGCCGACTGCCCTGTATCAGCAACGGGTATTTTATTTTTTTTGCCAACAATTCCGCCGCCTGATTGAGCGCGCGATGGCTGGTAAACAGGAAAAACGCCCTGCCCCGGCTGGCCTGTAAAACCGGCAAGGCAAAATCGACTATCAAAGGGATAAAGTTCGGGTCGTTAGGCTGCGGCAAGCCTTTGGGATGATAAAACAAGGATTGATGCGCATAGTCGAAAGGACTGCCCCAACTTTTGCTGGCGGCATCGTTCAGTCCCAGATTGCTCGCAAAATAATCGAACTTGTTGGCGATGCTTAAGGTTGCCGACGTAAATATCCACGCCGCCTGATGCTGCTGCATGAAGCCGTGAAACTCGGCGGCAATATCCAGCGGCGTCAGGCTTAAGGTAAAGGTCTTTCTGTGCGTTTCGTACCACCGTATCCATTTGCCGCTACGGTCATTCAGGATAAGGTTTAATTTTTGTATCAGCTCTTCGGCGCGTTTAAAACACGCTTCCAGCGCCTTGGTTTTAACGGAGGCCAGCTTTAATTGGTCGGTCATGCGCTGTAATTGTTCTTTAACCGCCTGCAAGCCGCCTGCTACTTTGGGGTTATTGGCAATGTCCTGCCATTCGCCACGCTTAAGCTCCATGCCAAACGCCAGACGCAAGTCCTTGATCTCATGCTCCAGGTCTTCGCAAGCCGTGCGCAAGGCCGGAATATCGGTAGCATCTTTGTAATATTCCATCAGTGCATCTTGCGCCAGATCATTCAGTTGCTTTGCGCCGATGGTAATGCCTAAGAAATTGGATGCGGTATCGGCCAATTGATGCGCCTCATCGATCACCACCACCTCGGCATTCGGCAATAACTCGCCAAAACCGCCGTCCCGCAGCGACCAGTCCGCACACAATAAATGATGGTTAACCACCAGAACATCAGCTTCCTGGGCTTTCTTACGCGCTTTGACCAGGAAACAATCGGCATAATCCGTGCAATCCTGCCCCAAACAATTATCCAGCGTCGACGTCGCCTGATACCAGACCGGATCGGCTTCCGAAACCTCGGACATTTCCGAAATATCGCCCGACGCCGTGCGCCCGGCCCANNTTCATGGCTTTGCGGATGACCGGCAAGTCTTTGTTAAACAGTTGATCCTGAAGATTTTTGGTGCCGGTAGAAATGATGGTTTTTTTGCCGGACAGTATCGCCGGGGCCAGATAGGCAAAAGTCTTGCCGGTTCCTGTTCCCGCTTCCGCAATCAAATGCCGCTTATGTTTTATCGCATCGGCTATCGCCTCAGCCATTTCCAGCTGGGCCGAACGCGGCTGATAACCCGGTATAACCGTCGATAACGCGCCGTCACTGCTGAAAAATTGTTTGGTGTCTGTCACTGGGATCAATGTCGGTCAGTCGTCGCTAAAAAATTCATCATAGTAGGGCAATATACCAAAGAATGCTATTACTCGATGTTCATGTTTTTAAATTTTTTGCAATTATTCAGATTAAAATAAAACATTACGTCAAGCCCGCTACGGCGGGGTTTTTATTGCCTAAAGTTCAGGCAAGCATTGCGGCTGCATTGTGTGGCGGTTTTCTCAAGCAGTCCCATCGTGTATCATGTAAGCACATCAAAAGTGTTCACCAAGGCGTTCACCAAATAACGCAAAGTCACTGGGCACTAACATATAAAACAATGACTTATGCGCATACTAAACATTCATTTCAAAAATATCAACTCATTGGAAGGCGAGAGTCGGGTCGATTTTGAACAAGCACCCTTTTCCGATACCGGGGTTTTTGCGATTACGGGGCCTAATGGATCAGGCAAGTCCAGTATTTTGGATGTTATTACGCTGGGTTTATATGGCGAAACTTTTCGTTTTGACCGGCCCGCCGATCATGTGATGACCGAACACACGGCGGCGTGCTTTGCAGAAATTGAGTTTTCCCTGGGTGGTGAAAAATACCAATCCAGCTGGCATGTTCAGCGTGTAGCGGGTAACCCGGCGAGTGAATTAATGCCCGCTGAAATGCGCTTAATCCGTTTGCAGGACGGCGAAGTTTTAGCAGAGACGCCTCAACAGGTGCGCGCGCGGGTAACCGAAATTACCGGCATGAATTTTCGTAACTTTACGCGCTCCATCCTATTGGCACAGGGTGATTTTGCCGCGTTTCTCAATGCGTTGGACAGCGAGCGCATGGATATACTGGAAAAAATCATCAGCACTGATATTTATGCGGATTACAAAAAAGAGGTTGTCGATAACGCTGCAAACGCACAAAAGGAACTGGATCGCTTAAAAGCAGAGTTAGCCGCCATCTTGTTGCTGGAGCCTGAAAAACAGGAGGCCTGTGAGCACGACTTAAGTGATTTTAAAGAACAAGTGTCTGAACTAGGGGATGAACAGAACCGTTTAAAGCAACAGCAAGCTCTGCTAGCCCAAATAACCGCGCTAAAAAGGCAGATTGCCGATCAGGAAAAAGACCTGGAAAAGGCCAAAACACAACTGGAAAACATCCAAAAAACAGTAGACCGGATGACAGCGGCTCAAGACGCGTTAATCTTTAAGGATGACATTGCCGCCATTGAGGATAAACATCATATTATCCGGCAAGGCAAATCGACCCTGGATGATTTTCAGGCCGAGCTTAAACAACTAAAAGCTAAGCTGGGCGATGATGCCACAGCCCCTGACAACTTACTGCAGCGCTCATTTACCGAGCAGCAACAGACACTGGACAACGTCAGGAACCAGGTTAACCAGTCTATTTTAAACAGGCAATCCGAAACGGCGCACTGGCAGTCTTTGGCAACACAGTACGCAGACAAGCAGCCGGTGTTGGCTACCCTATCGGCATGGCTGGAAGAACACACGGCTAACGAATTGTTACTGACAGATTTTCCTGAAATAGGCGCATTAAAAAAACTCCGGGCTGAGCTGGCTGAGTTAAGTGGAAAACAGACACTATTTACCAAACAGACGAAAAAAACCACCTCGTCACTGAAAAATAATACCGCCGTCCTGGCCAAAGAAAATAACAACCAGGTCGTCCTGAAACAAAGGTTACAGGACGATGAAAAAGAGCTGGAGACACTGGCTCAGGGCCATACGCCTGATGAAATAGATGCCTTAAGGTTAGATCAACAAGAGCGCGTCAAGGACTTTCAGGCGCTTTACAATCTGGCTAAAAAACATCAACAACTGACTGGAGGAGGTGGTTTTTTCTCCCTGTTTCGACGCAAGGAACAGCCGGATCATGACGCCGAGGTATTGAGTTTTGAACTTGAAAGGTTGAAACAGGAAATAAAACGCGAAGAAAATATTAAACGCGTACTGGAAGAGTCGATAATCCATGAAGCCTTATTGAAAAAAATGACCCCGGATCGGGTTCATCTGGTTAATGGCAAGCCCTGTCCACTCTGCGGCGCTTTGCAACACCCTTACGCTAAATTCCCACCGACTATCGGCAATTCCAAGCAGGCCTTAATCGATCAAAAGGCAAAAATCAGGGCATTAACGGAAAAGCTCAGCAACACCGGCAGCAAAATCAGTGTTGCACAAAAGCAGTCTGCAAATAATCAGGCCCGGCAAATACAGCTGCAACAGATTAGGGCGCAATGGTTAAGCTTGTGTAACCGGCTGAATGTCGTGAGTCATGATCTTGATATTACCAAGTTAAGTTTAATTCAGGAGTTGATAAAGAAAGAAAGCATCGAACTGACAGACACGACCCGCTTCGCCGCCAACTATCAGAATAAGCAGACCGACATTGAAAAACTAAAGGTGTTGATCGCCAAGAGCGCAACCGCTATTGAACAGTTGCAAATAAGCACTCAGCAACTGGGTTCTAATAATGAAGGTTTTACTCAGGAACAAAGCGATCTTGCCGCCGCATTAGCCGAATGTCAGAGCCGGGAAAAACAGCTGGCCGATAAAGTGCTGGCGCAGTTGATCTTGCTGGGCGAAAAAATGCCCGGCAACGGCCAGGAAGATGCGTTGATCGACAAGCTTAATGTGCGTTTGCAGGAGTACCACGGCTATGCGTTCCGCCACAAAGGTTTAACGGAAGAATTGGCAGGATTGGAGGCTAAACAGGTCGCCTGCCAAGCTGAGATAACGCGTTGCAATGAGCTGCTGGAAATTTACGGCAATCAACTGCAAACGGAAGAAACTATCGGCCTGCATTTGGCGCTCATTGAAAAACAAAAACTGATTGCCGATAAAGAACAATTGTTGGCTAGGCAGGAAATCGAAGCCACCGACTTGCAACGGGCGATACAGGAGAAAATGCAGCCTACGCAATTTACCAGTCTGCATGAGATCAGCGAAATACTGGCACTGATAGAAACTCGGCCTGAACTTGAGCGCCAGAGAGCTGAACTGGAACAGGAAATTGACGCTACATCCTTGGCACTGGAAGTAGACAATGCCCAGCTGGAAGCCAATCTTAGCGATGTAGATGCAACATTAAAGCCCATCGACATAGAAGAGCAGCTAAGGCGTACAGCCGAGAAAGCGGCGATAGCCGACATGGAAGTCCAACATCTGGAAAGGCTGCTGGGGGAACAACAGCAACTGCAACAGAACCATGCTGCCGTGTTATTACAATTGCAACAACAAGCCGCCGTATCCCAGCCCTACTTCGCTGATGCCGCACTGCTCGCTACGGAAAACGGCATGGCATTTCGTCGCCGGGTTCAGGGGCGAATTGCCGACCAGTTATTGTCCCGAACCAATGCCATACTGGAAAAAATCAGCGGCCGTTATTATTTACGGCAAGCGTTCAGTGAGCAAGGACTGGCGCTGGAGGTTGAAGATACTTATCAGGCCAATGTCCGGCGCTTGCCCAAGACCTTATCGGGCGGTGAGAGCTTTGTAGTCAGCCTGGCATTGGCGCTGGGGCTTTCGGAATTGGCCAATAACGGGCGTTCCGTGGATTCATTGTTTCTCGATGAAGGTTTTGGCAATCTGGATGCCGATTCACTGTTCACCGTGATCAGCACCCTGGAAAGCTTGCAGACCCACGGCAAAACCGTGGGTGTTATTTCTCATGTCGAAGCCGTACAAAAACGCATCAAAGCGCAACTGCAAGTGGTTAAAAAACCGAACGGCATGGGCGAGTTGAAAAGTATTTAACTATCCTGTCATTCGATGTTCATGAAATTGACACGAAACTGACACGTTTATTCTTTAAGGTATCCCCATCTTTATTTGACGATGTGGATAACCCCATGAAAAGAATAGACGCCGCAACACCGCTTAAATCCGCCAAACGGTTGGAGTGTTTTATTGCCGATTCGGAGGCGCTAATAAAAGAAGCCCAGGCCTTGCGTTTCCGTGTATTTTCCAAGGAAATGGGCGCCAAGCTCAAAACCGAAGCGGAAGGTCTGGACTATGACGAGGTCGATAACTATTGCGATCATTTGATAGTATATGACAACATCAATAAAAAAATAGTCGGCTACACACGCTTACTCAACCAAGAGCAGGCCGAGCGCTTAGGCCGGTTTTATTCTCAAGGCGAATTCAATCTGGATCAGGTGCTGACCTTGCCGGGCCGTTTCCTGGAAATAGGCCGGACTTGCGTAGACCCTGATTTTCGCGGCAGCGCTGTTTTAACCACGCTGTGGTCGGCGCTGGTTCAATACGCGCTGGAAGGGCAGTTTAATTATTTACTCGGTTGCGCCAGCATTACGCCGGGCCCCAGCGGCTTTGCCATCGACGCGGTTTACCGGAATATCGACGCCAAAAACATTGCACCGGCCTCGATTCATGTCCATCCCCGCATTCCCGTTCCTCGTGAATTAAGATGCCAACGCGATGAATCTGGCATTCCGCCGTTGCTGAAGGCTTATTTTCGTTTCGGCGCCGTAGTCTGCGGCGAGCCTTGCTGGGATGAAGACTTTAACTGCATGGATTTATTCGTGCTGTTGCCGCTGGATCAATTGCAGGAACGCTACAGCAAACACTATATGAGAGACTATAAGGCGGGTAATAACATTGAAAATTCGGCTGTACTATAAACTTTTTCTCATTATCCTCCTGTTTATCAACGGACTGATTATCGCCGCCGGTATTTTTCCTGCACTCGGTTTGTTATATTCGGCCCATCATGCCAAGACTAAGCGGGACAAATTAAAAACCCGCTGGCTGCGCCGGTTCAGCGCCATTGTTAACCTGCATATCAGCAGGAATGGCGAGCTACCGGAACAGGGCGTAATCCTGGTCAGCAATCACATTTCCTGGCTGGACATCATTGTTATCGGCCAATATTTACCGGCTTATTTTGTCGCCAAAAGCGATATTTTAAGCTGGCCGGTCATCGGTTATCTGGCCCGGCAGGGCGGCACCATTTTTATCCGTCGCGGCGATAAACAACATGTTCGGGCGACCACCGAAAAAATGATCTGGCTGTTAAAACAAAACAGCAACATTATCGCCTTTCCTGAAGGAACCACGACCAAGGGCGATGAGGTTCTGCACTTCCATGCCTCCTTATTTCAACCGGCGCTATTGACCAAATCTGCTATTTTACCCGTAGCCCTGGAATATCACGGTGTTGCTAAAGAAATCGCACCTTTTGTCGGTGACGATGGCTTTGTGCCGCATTTGTTAAAAATACTGGCCCTGGATAAAATCGAGGTGCGCCTAAATTTCCTTCCTGCGATTAACAGTACCGGAAAAAATCGCCATGCCGTCAGCCTTGAAACCAGAGATCTGATATGGGAAAAAATTTCCGGTAGTGTACCGGCGGATGATTCAGTTTGTAAGGTGGATAAGCGTAGCGCAGTCGCTAAAATAGCCACTTAGCTTAAAAAATATTTACCACGAAGACACGAAGGGCACGAAGTTTTATTTTCTTCGTGCCCTTCGTGTCTTCGTGGTAATTTCTTTGCGATAATAGCAAATCCATACACAGCCTAGCGCCCGGCATGACCGCCATCCCATCGACTATGACCCGCACACAATTCCCTGAACTGGAACAACTGGAACGCATCATTGAGCAATTCGGTGACCGGGCCCGCACCGAAGTGATAGAACGAATACGCTATAAAGACCATGAATTTCCCATTCATTGCATTACGCTGGGTTCCACCCGGCCCGATGCCCCGGTATTGGCCTTTTTCGGCGGCGTGCATGGGCTGGAGAAAATCGGCTCCGAAGTCATCCTGTCTTATATGCAAACCATCAGTCAATTACTGGACTGGGATGAGGAATTTTTGGCACGGCTTGAAAAATCCCGGCTGGTTTTCGTGCCCCTAGTCAATCCGGTAGGCGTTTATCTGGGCACACGTTCCAACGGCAACGGCGTCGATCTGATGCGCAACTCGCCGGTGGAAGGCGTAGGCGCCACCCGGCTCTACAGCGGCCACCGTATCACGCCTCATCTGCCCTGGTATCGCGGCGATCAATTCAATATGGAAAAAGAGGCGCAAGCGCTATGCCGCGTTGTCGACAAGCATCTGTTCAACTCGCCGTTGTCCATCGCCCTGGATTTGCATTCGGGGTTCGGCATACAGGATCGCTTATGGTTTCCTTACGCCTACCGCAAAACCCCCTTTGCCATTATTGCCGAAACCTTGGCTTTAAAAGAACAGTTTGACCGTTGTTATCAACACCACATCTATAAAATCGAACCGACCTGTCACGAATATGTGATCAACGGCGACCTGTGGGATTATCTGTTCGACGATTTTGTGCAGCGCTTTGGAACCGAACGCTTGTTTCTGCCGTTAACCCTGGAAATGGGTTCCTGGCTTTGGCTGCGTAAAAGCCCCATGCACCTGTTCTCAAGGCACGGCTTGTTTCACCCGCTGTTGCCGCACCGCCAGCAACGGATTTTCCGGCGACATTTTATGCTGTTTGATTTTTTACACCGCAGTCTTTTGTCCCCGCAAAAGTGGACGCAGCTTACGCCGCAACAAAAGCTAAGTTTTGAACAAAAAGCCCAGGCGCTTTGGTATGAATAACGCACTAGGGAAAAACTGGATACTGCTGAGAGGTCTGGCGCGCGAATCGGCGCATTGGGGCGCGTTTGTACCGCAGTTGCAAGCGGCATTCCCAGAGGCGCAAATAACGCTGCTGGACTTGCCTGGTACCGGCCGTTTTTATCGAGAAGACAGCCCCGCCACGATCCAAGAGATCACCGACAACGTGCGTGCCCAGGCCCTAGCCCAAGGCTTAATACAACAACCGGTCACGTTGCTAGCTTTGTCGCTGGGTGCGATGGTCGCCTGGGAATGGATGCGCCGCTACCCGGACGATATTTGCGGCGCAGCCTTGATGAATACCAGCTTTGCCGATTTAAGTCCTTTTTATCAACGGCTACGCTGGCAAAGTTATAAGGACTTTATCGCATTGCTGATGACGCGTGACGTTTATAAGCGGGAAGCGAAAATTTTACAGTTAACCGGCAACCGCCGGGATCAGGATGACGAGATACCCTTCATCTGGGAAAAAATACAACGCGAACACCCCATCAGCCTTAAAAACAGCTACCGCCAGATTATCGCGGCGGCAAGCTTTAGGCCCGGTGACATCAAGCCGCAGCAGCCGGTTTTATTATTAAACGGTGGCGGTGATCGCCTCGTATCACCCGCCTGTTCTGAGGCGATACACAAAAAATGGCAGCTTGAACTGCGCCGTCATCCCTGGGCAGGCCATGACCTGACGCTGGATGACGGCGACTGGGTGATATTGCAACTGAAGGCTTGGCTGGCTGATTTTAAAGTCATATAGAATGGCGCGTAGTGATAGCGTTTTAAACGATTGGGCGACAAGTAGTACAATAAACCAATAAGACACAAAAAGGGCAAACCATGAACGCAATACCTTTTGATACGTTGCACTTTGCTAACCGGCTTAAGGCCGTTGGCTTCACTGATGAACAGGCGNNGCGCGGCATGATTATCATCTTGATGATGTGGCTACCAAGCGCGATATGAAAGAGCTGGAAACGGCGCTAAAGCATGAAATAGAGTTATTGAGAGCGGACACCGGGCGCATGATTGCCGAAACCAACCAGCGCATTTACGAAAGCAAAGCCGACTTAACCCGCTGGATTGTTGGCGCTGGTTTTCTGCAAACCACCCTAATTATCGGCGTACTGCTAAAAATCACACACCTGATATGATCAACAAAGCCGGATAGCCTTAAAAGCGGATTGACCGTAAGGTGCCTCACAATAACTTCAAATCAAATGTTGTTAGTCTTTTCAATTAAGCTCCCCATTAATTTATAAAACCCCCACCAAACCCGCTACGGCGGGTTTTTATTGTCTAAATCCCCTGGGATTGCCTTCGTCGGATAAGCTCCTAAACTAAATCATCCAAATCCAGCCGCAACGCCTCGGCAATTTTTTTAAGTGTCGCCACACTGCCCGCCCGCTTACCGCCTTCCATTTGTGCGATGGTCGCTTGCGCCATGCCGGATTGCTCTGCCAAAGCGGCCTGACTAAGTTGCCGGTATTCACGCCAGACTTTAATTTTATTTTCACCCGCTAACAAACGATCAACTACCTCACCGGGGATCAGATCATCATCACTCACTATGGCTTCATCGTAGGCCTTAATATCGTCCAACATTTCCGCTTTTTCCAGAAGCAAGGCGTAGGTATCGGCCGGTATGATAGCGTATTGCCTTGCGCCATTCTGTTCAATAAATTGTACGTTCATTTGTAAATATCTCCTCTAATGCCTACGTTAATAACCTCAATCACCAGGATGTCGTTTAAGTGCCGATGTTAGCTTTTAAGTAGTTTGCAATTTTTTGAGATTGAGGGATTTTGGACAGGGTTGTGATCATAAACTATATTGATTCAAACCAACCAATTAAGCAGTAAGTTACAACTGTATATTGCTTTTGTGCGTAATAATCGACAGTCGTTGCCGGAGGTTTATTCAATGAGGTTCAATGCGAGCCACCGCGCAAGGTGGGGCAAGGAGTGGGGCAAGAAGACATAAAAAAACCGATTGTCTTTACAGAACAATCGGTTATCTTGTATCTATGGCGGAGAAGCAGGGATTCGAACCCTGGGAGGGGATCAACCCTCAACGGTTTTCAAGACCGCCGCTTTCGGCCGCTCAGCCACCTCTCCACAAGC
>PMJA01000261.1 GCA_003158415.1 Methylobacter sp. | reverse complement strand
AATCTTGCCGCCAATTATTTATTTAACCGATACCGCAAAAGCGCCGTCAGAATAGAATTAAAAGACAACATCGTCAGATTCACTGTCACCATGACCTTGCCTCAAAATAGCCTGGGGCAGTATTTAAACATCAGTTTTAGATTCGGCAACGATGAGGATGGCAGCAAACTCCCCAGCCTGAAAAAATTTAAAGCCGGTAAATTATTGCTGCCAGCAAAATTTGCCGCTTTTGTGATTGATGAAATCATTCGACATACCTCATTGAATGAGTATTTCATACTGGCTACCCGCCCCATCAAAAGCATTACAATTGACCAGCAAAAAGTAACCATTAGTTATTACTCCAGCCTGGAAAACCTGATACAGGCGCAAAATGTTTTAGCCCAAGGCGGCGACAATGCCAATCTCGACATTTACCAGCAAAAACTGGCCGAAATCATCGCCCAGCATAACCCGGTATGGCGTTTGTCGCTGGCTGATTTATTAAAGCCGCTGTTTGCACTGGCCTATCAACGCTCTTCCTTGGAAAACGCTATCGAAGAAAACAAAATGGCCATTATGACGGTTAATAATTACGTTAATAGAAAAGAGGGCAAAAAACTGCTGTTTTTCACTATCTCAAAACCGACTACCGAAAAACGCTACCCTGCTTTTTTATACAAAAGAATCGATCTGGCCAAACATTTCATCGCTTCTGCGGCCATTACCGCCTCCATGAACAATCAGGTCTCTCAAGCGGTAGGCGAGGAAAAAGAATTAAGCGACGCCCAAGGCGGCAGCGGTTTCAGTTTTGTTGACTTGGCCGCCGACAAAGCCGGCACGCGTTTTGGCGAGATGGCGACGTCATCGCCTGAAAATGCACGCAAGATTCAACAAGCCATGGCCGCGATAAAAGATTACAGCGACTTTATGCCCGATCCTTCCGATCTCCCCGAACACATGGACGATGCTGAATTTAAACAACGCTACCAGTCCGTTGACAGCGCCGTTTATCAAGCGCTATCAAAGCAGATCGATGACCGTATAGCGGCCACGCCCATTTATAAGACTGACTAACTTGGATTAACGTTTTTTTCGGCGTTACACTACCCACTTGCTCACACGCAAAGAATCAATAAAGCCATGTTAAAACAAACACCGCTATACAATCTTCATCTTAAATTGGGTGCCAAAATGGTGGGTTTTGCCGGCTACCAAATGCCGTTGCAATACCATTCAGGCATTATTCATGAACATTTGCATTGCCGCAGCCGCGCGGGGTTCTTCGATATTTCCCACATGGGACAGTGCCTGATTTTGGGTATCGACGCTGCCGCTGAACTTGAGCGATTGACGCCCAGCGNNTATTGACGACATCATCATTACCCGCATCGAATCGGGATTAATGCTTATCGTTAACGCCGCCTGTAAAGACAAGGATTTCGCCTATTTAAAAAGCCGTTTATCCGGGCGCTGTGAATTTAAAGAACTGCCCGACCAAGCCTTATTCGCGTTACAAGGCCCGACCGCCGCAACCGTGATGGCCCGGTTTTCCGCCGATGCCGCCGATCTTCCATGTATGCATGCCTGCGAGACAACCATCGACGACCTGTCCTGCGCCATCAGCCGTAGCGGCTATACCGGCGAAGACGGCTTTGAAATTTCGGTCGCTAATGAATACGCCGAACAACTTGCCTGCCTATTGCTTGCTGAAGACGACGTTGAGCCGGTAGGCTTAGGAGCGCGGGACACCTTGCGTCTGGAAGCGGGTCTTTGCCTTTATGGACATGAACTGAATGAAGCCGTCACGCCGGTAGAGGCGGCATTGCAATGGTTAATTAAAAAACCCTTTGGCTACGCTCAGGGCACTCCCTTGGACTTGGCTCAGGACAGGCCCTTCGACTCTGCTCAGGACAAGCCTTTCGACTACGCTCAGGGCAAGTTTCCAGGAGCGGACAAAATCCTACGCCAATTACAGCATGGTTCAGACAAAATCCGAGCGGGACTGGTGGTCGAAAGCAAAATACCGGTACGGGATGGCGCCGTTATTATCAACAACGAAGATAAGGTCGTAGGTATTGTCACCAGCGGCGGCTTTTCGCCCAGCCTTTGCAAACCGGTGGCGATGGCATTGCTGGATCGCGATTCGGTCGGCCTAGGCAACACCTTGTACACTCTGGTTAGGGATCGAAAGATTGCCGTTACCGTAAGCAAATTACCGTTTGTTCCACACCGCTACCATAAATAATTATTATGACGACCTCTCGCCCCACCCTGGATCAACTGGAAATGCGCGGTAATTTTATCTACCGTCACATCGGCCCTAATCCCTTGCAAACCACAGAAATGCTTGCTGCACTGGGACTCAATGAACAGGAAGACATCATAGAGCAGGCGATCCCAGCCAATATTCTTAACGCTGAACCCTTAAAACTCNNTCCTGGAAAATCCCGGCTGGTATACGGCCTATACGCCCTATCAGGCGGAAGTCAGCCAGGGTCGACTGGAAGCATTGTTAAACTTTCAGCAGGTGATTATCGATTTAACCGGCATGGAACTGGCAAACGCCTCATTGCTGGATGAAGCGACGGCGGCGGCAGAAGCCATGACGATGTCGCGGCGTTTGTCAAAAAGTGCTGCCAACTGCGTTTTTGTGGATCAGGATTGCCACCCGCAAACCATAGCAGTCATCAAAACCCGCGCCCATTCATTGGGCTATGACGTTATCGTTGCCGATCCTTTTCATGACCTGGAACAGCAGGACTTTTTCGCCCTGATCGTGCAATACCCCGGCTCCAAAGGCGAGATCAAAGACCTCAGCCAAATCACCGCCATCGCCCATGATAAATCCGCGTTGGTCACCGTCGCGGCGGACTTGTTGAGTCTGGTGTTATTAAAACCGCCTGCCGATTTCGGCGTCGATATAGTCGTAGGCAGTGCCCAGCGTTTTGGCGTACCCATGGGTTACGGCGGCCCGCATGCCGCGTT
>PMJA01000030.1 GCA_003158415.1 Methylobacter sp. | reverse complement strand
GTTTTCAAAAGAAAAATGCTCATGTTCGTAAGATAATTTTTAATTTGACAGTAACATTAGTTAATATCTAAAATGTACATCATTTTGTACATTTTGAGTTTGCTATGAAACAAGCTACTTTTACAGAAGTGCGTAACCACGCTAAACAGTATTTTGATATTGTCGAGTCCGGTGAGTCCGTGCGTGTACTGCGTAATGGAAAGCCCATTGCCGACATCGTTCCGATTGCGCCCGATCTACCTTCATGGAAACGACGTAAGGCACAACCTTTGGTGTTAGACGGTGTTTCTGCTAGTTGCATGATTTTAGAAGAACGTGAAGCAGGTGTTTAATGCTTGTTTTTTTTGATACATCAGCATTTGTTAAACGCTATATTAATGAATCTGGAACCGATAAAGTTCTTGAATGGTGCGACAAAGCAACGGAAATAGGTTTATCCGGTATTGTGCTTCCCGAAATTATATCTGCTTTTTGTCGTTTACGTAGAGAGAAACGGATCTCCGGCGTGCAATATCAGCAACTAAAATCATCGTTAATGGCTGATATTGAAGATGCGGCTCTATGTGATCTTGTTCCTGCGGTATTAGCGCAGTCGATTTTGAGTCTTGAAAACAATGTGCTGCGCGGCATGGATGCTATACATGTCGGTAGTGCTGTAGTTCTGAAAGCTGATGTTTTTGTATCTTCTGATAAACGCCAGTGTGAAGCGGCTGTACGTGCGGGGTTACATGTTGAGTTGGTGTAGCTCAACAATTTCAGTAAGTCAGCGGGTGTAACACGGCTATTAAAAGCCATTGAGCGATCGCAAGTTTCACAGAGGATTCTCTAAATTTGGCACTATATATTTTTAATGTTCGTTTTTCTTGATTCATTTTCAACACACTTCCTATATTTCAGGTTATTTTAAAGTGTGTGTTCGGTTTAGTGTAGCCACATCACCTTCCAGCGCCTATTCCAGTATGGACTCTTGAGTGTCGATCAATAGAGAGTGACCTAAGTACCACTAAAAAACCAACACACTCTCGGAGGGGCTTGGGTTTGGTGTCTGATTTTTTAGGGTTTGCAGGATTTAGATGCTTTTTGGGAAGTCCTTTTATTTTCCAACTTCAAGTCTAACTTGCTACTATAGACAAGCCTGAGTATTCCACCCCATTTTTATTTTGACCACCTAAGGACACCATGTCTTCGATAACTGATCAATTGTCCGATACCCTGAAAAATGTCCAGCGTCCCGGTAATTTTTACACTACTGGTACACTCGAAGCTTTCCCGCCTCACCTGGAAGTTGAGGGTGTAGGGCGAATTGCGTTGCCATTGTTGCCCTTACAGGCGGAGCAGCTTGTTGCCATCGCAGAGCACGCGCCTTATGGTCGTGGTCAAGAAACGATAGTTGACACCCAGGTGCGGCGAACTTGGCAAATTGACGCCAATCGGGTCGCGCTCGGCGGCAAACATTGGCAGGAAAACCTGGATGCCATTGTCAACCGTGCCGCGATCGGGTTAGGCGTTAGTGGTAAAGTTAGGGCGGAACTGTATAAACTACTGGTCTACGATGCGGGCAGTTTTTTCATCAGCCATCGCGATACCGAAAAAGCGGCGGGTATGTTTGCTACCTTGGTTATAGTGTTGCCGTCGGCGTACAGTGGGGGCGAGTTAGTTGTAAAACATCAGCAACAACAGGTAAAACTTGATCTATGCTGCGATGATCCTTCCGAAATCGCTTTCGCGGCATTTTACGCCGATTGCGTCCATGAAGTATTGCCCATCAACCAAGGTTGTCGGCTAACGTTGATCTACAACCTCTTGCGCACCGATAAAAAAATGCCGTTGCCTAAGCCGCCGGATTACCATCGAGAGCAAGATGAAGTGGTGGCCTTGCTGAACAACTGGGCTACCGTACTGAGTACAGGCACTCATGAAGAGATTCCGGAAAAACTGATTTATCTGTTGGAACATGCGTACACTCCGGCCGAATTGGGATTTGATGCCTTAAAAAATGCCGATGCGGCAATCGCCGAGGTGTTGGTCGCAGCCGCAGGAGCAGCCCATTGTGACATCCATCTGGCCTTGGTGTCGGTTGAAGAAAGCGGCAGCGCCGACTATGCAGGACGCGGAGGCCATTGGGATGACGATGATTTCGAGGTTGGAGAAGTCATTGATCGCGTAGAAACAGTTTCCGAATGGCGGCGGCCTGATGGTCAGCAGTCGCCATTACCCACTGTACCCTTTAGCGCCCATGAATTTTGCCCGCCCGAGTCCTTGGAAGACATGGAGCCAGATGACGTCGAATTTCATGAAGCCACAGGCAATGAAGGAGCCTCCTTTGAGCGGACTTATCGCCGTGCGGCTTTAGTCATTTGGCCGCAAGCGCGATATTTGGCGGTTATTAACGAGGCGGGCCTTAGTGCGACGCTGCCGGTATTACAGGATTTTTGTCAGCGCTGGGAAATCGAAAATACAGATCAAAATTCAAGCTTGTGGCAGGATGCGCATACCTTAGCGGGTTACCTGCTGCGCGACTGGTTACCTCAACACCTTAGCCAACACGCTTACAAAAGCAGCACGGTTCGTGATTTTTTAGAGTCTATGTGCCGCTTACATGACAGTACACACATCGGGCGCTTTTGGTCAATGGTCGCCGCAAGCGGTTTCTACCACAAGGAAGACAGTGCCGCTCTGGTGCAAGCCGCAGAACTGTTGGCGTGGGCGGATGTGGTGAGCTGGACAGAACAGGCCATAAACACCAGCGCCGCCAGAGCCCAGGAAGCCTGCGCGGCCTTACTGGTCAGGCTTAGTGTGTCTGGAACCGGTGCAGCCAAAGATCTTGGTGTTGCCGCTCACGCCTTGTTCGCAGCGCTGCCGGGCGCCCCGGAGTGTTCTCCCCAACTTCAACCCTGGGAACGTTCCAGAACAAGTGTCAGTGTTGATTTAGTGATAGACGTTTTGACCGGCTTCAGTGCCATTGATGCCACTTTAGCTGAAAACACGCTGAATTATCTGCTCGCCTGGCCTGCTACCTACGATAGGGATAGGATTCTGGTGCCTGCTGCTTTGCAGCTGACAGAAACGGCGATCAGCCGTGAGTTACCGGTTGTAGAGCATTTGCGTAATGCGGTACAGGTGCATTTGCACACGCGGGTTGCCGAAGTGTTAGAGCCGCCCGCCGATTGGCAACGGGACAGTCAAATCAACTGCACTTGTCAGGATTGCGCCGAATTACGGGCTTTTCTCGCCAATCCGGCCCAATCCAGATGGTCATTTAAAGCGGCTGAAGCCAAACGAAATCATATTGAACAGTCGATCAAAAGCCACAAAAGCGATGTAAATTGCATCACCGAACGCAGTAGTCGCCCTTATAGCTTGATCTGCACCAAAAATCAGGCCAGCTATGAGCGACGAGTTGGGCAACGCAAAAATGACTTGGATACGTTAGCGCATTTAACGGTTGAATAATTTTTAGAGGCATTGTTTTCCTGGAATACGGGTTCAAACATAGGGCCGAAAATAGTTCGGGCCGTCCTTGATAAATCTTCTCCTTTGGCAAAATCCTAACCTTGTGCTCGGTTTTTTTGGCTTTGTTTTTAAAAAAACCGGAACACCCAAAAAATACCCCCCGCTTTTTTCTTTTCGTGCATCAAAAGACCCCCTAAAACCAGAGCCTTTTAATAGCCCAACAAAAGGGCGCTATTTTTGACCGTATTTCGTTCGTTTTATTTGGGGTTCAAAATATCGTAACTTCTCATTTCCCACAGGTAGCCGCAGCCCGAATCAAATCAGGTA
>PMJA01000041.1 GCA_003158415.1 Methylobacter sp. | reverse complement strand
CAGGTCAGCAGGTCAGCAGGTCAGTGGTGCAGCACCCGGGCGGCGAGCTTGTTGCCGAGCACCTGCGCAAGCTGGACGATCACCACGATCACGGCGACCACGATCTCTATGATCTCTACGATCACCATCGTAGCCTCTGCCACCCCAGTATCCGCCACCAATATAGACCGTAGGAGCGGGCTCGTAGTAAGGCTGATAGTAGGGCTCGGGCTGATAGACCACAGGCGGGGGGGCATAACCATAACCGAACGGGGCAATGCCGATACTGACATTTACCCGGGCATTTGCGGTCGTTGCCGCCGTGAGTGCGAGAGCACTGAAGACAAATACAAGAATTCCTTTTTTCATGATAGTTCCTTAAAATAGGTTGTAGCCGTGCGGAGATAATCACCGCGCGAGGTCAGGCAGAGTTTTATTTCATTCCTTTGTGTTTGTTCATTCCATGATGTGCGCGATGAAGGAACACCTCGTCAGCCACTTTTTTCTGATCTTCCGGCATTGAGGCATATAACGGTGAAAAAGCTTCCGAGAGCTTCTTTACACCATCAGCATGGGCTTGGGCAATTTCGGCATAGGCATTCAAGTCATCGATAGCCGTCGCGGTACTAATATTTGCTCTACGCTTGTCGATCACCTGATCAAGTTCGGTTGCATTGTCATGCATCACCTTGGCCACAGCATCCCATTGGGATTCTTCGTCTGGCGTGATTTTGAGCTTCGCGTGCAGCTCCTTGATGTGTTTCTCAACTTTCATGTCGTGTTTGGCATCGGATTTCACCTCCGCGGCGGACGAAACATTGGGTGAGGCTGTCGTATCTGCATATGCCGGCGTAAAAGCATAAGCGCTGCTAATGAGGAAAGTGGATGCGAGTACTTTAGCGATAATCTTCATGAGGATCTCCATAAAATGGTAAATTGCCTGGGATTTATATATTAAGTTCGAGAAGCCGAGGCAATTACGATCAATCTCAAACGTCTGGAAGCAATCAATCTTTCACGCATACCTTTGTCTCACGCGTGAATGACGGGTTGATCTTTTACTATTGCGTAAAATCCAACGCCGCATGCTGATTAGCATCAGAACAGAGTGAATCACCAGCGTCTGTGCGGTGACGCACATAGAAAATACGGAGGTAAAATTAAGCTAGGAAAATCAATTGCAAACGATTAAAGTTTGATTACAGGGATTGGGATAAATGAAAGTAAAAATGCAATTTGCATCTTCCTTATGCATTTAACGTAGAATACCTCTCAGCTTCAGGGAAAAGGTTTAAACTCACGGAATCATGATAATAAGCAATCGGTTACACATTTCGTTTGTTCTACTGTTTGTCGCCTTCATTAATGGATGCGCGTCGATTCCGCCAGGCTCCGACTTTCCAAAACATGCATCCTTGGCTCTAACTCATCCGGAGGAGACCCGTCTTGGCCGACAATTTGAAAATGCAGCGCAAGAGCATAATGGCAACTCAGGATTTCGCATCATTCCCGTAGGTGCTGATGGGTTCTTAATGCGAATGCAAATGATCCATGCCGCAGAACGAACACTCGACCTTCAATATTTCATTTTTCGTGGGGATGAAACAGGCCGTCTACTTACTGAAGCCGTATTGCATGCAGCTGATCGCGGTGTGCGTGTGCGTGTACTGATTGATGATGGCGAAACAGAGACTGGAGACGGACAGATTAAAGCACTTGAAGCGCATCCTTCAATCGAGATTAGAATCTTCAACCCATTCAAGTATCGTGGCCACGCTAAGTTATTTCGAGCCACCGAATTCATGTTTAATGCCTCACGTCTCGACTATAGAATGCACAATAAACTGCTCATCGTGGACAATGCAATAGCGCTAATAGGCGGACGTAATATAGGCGATCAATTCTTTCAGATCGATCCTGAGTCTCAATTCGCTGACGATGACGTATTTGCTGCCGGCCCTATTGCCAAACAGCTTTCAGCGACTTTTGACGAGTATTGGAATAGTACCCTGTCGATTCCCTCCGAAGCGCTGTCAGGGCAAAAATCGTCTCATGCAGCGTTGAACAAGCTTCGCGAGGCATTGCTCGCACATAATCAGCAGTTGAAAACGGACGGTGTCGGCTATGTTAAACGCGTTGCTACCGGACAGCCATTTGACGGAATAATCTCCGGGCGCTTGCCCCTGATCTGGGCTCATGCGCAAGTGATCTGCGACAGCCCCGATAAGAAAAAAGTAGAAAGCGGCGCGATGGTTGGTAGACTGATGGAACGGACGGTTGCCAATGCCGCTATGGCGGTGCATTCTGAATTGCTGATGGTCACACCCTACCTGATACCTGGGAACGAAGGAATGCAGTTGTTCAAAGCGCTACGCCAACGCAACGTGCGTGTCCGTATTCTGACCAACTCACTCGAGTCATCGATGATACCGCTGGCCCAGTCCGGCTACATGAATTATCGCGTGCCTCTGCTTGAGAATGGCGTGGAGCTCTTCGAGATCCGCTCACTCCTGGGTAACGTAAAAGGCAGCGGTCAAACGGCGGCAATATCACGCTATGGAAACTATTCCTTGCACGCGAAACTGTTTGTATTTGACCGTCAGAGGGTATTCATAGGCTCAATGAACTTCGATCAGCGATCCATGCGAATTAATACCGAGATTGGCTTGATCATTGATAGTCCTGCGTTGGCACAACAGCTCGTTGCACGTTTCGTAGCGATGGTGCAGCCAGTCAATTCTTATAGGCTGACATTGCGTCCGAATGGCGTCGACGAGGCACCCAGTTTGGTATGGCACACCCAGGAGGGCGCTAATGCTGTCGAATACGATACGGAACCGGCTCGAAGCGACTGGCAACGAATCAAGCTCAATTCTTTATCGCTATTGCCATTGGATGATGAACTATGAACATACGCTTACTAATTGTTTTTGTGCTGATGCTGGAGTTACTACTGGCGCCATTCGCACAGGCACAACCCCCGGAAAATGTGCAAATAGAAGTGAATTTTCTGCTGGGTTTTATCGAGGGTTCCAGATGTGAATTTAATCGCAACGGCACTTGGCAAGACTCGAAAGTTGCGCAAATGCATTTGCGCGACAAGTACAACTACCTGGTGACAATAAACTTGATCCAAACCACCGAAGACTTTATTGAAAAGGCCGGCACGGAGAGCAGTCTTAGCGGTCAACCCTATAAGGTGAGATGTGATGGCGGTGCAACGGTGACGAGTAAACAATGGCTATATGACGAACTTGCCCGTTTTCGAAATTTTTAGAGGGGAGGGGGCTTACAATGCGTCTGCACTCAACAGAGTGACAAGGTTGGGTATGCCTGCGTCTGTAAAAATATAACTAACGGAGCTTTGTTCAAACTTTCATTTATTCAATAACGCCTAATCTATGTGTGTTACCGCACCGAGCGAGTAGGGTTTTGCGGGTATCATTTTGGCTTGGTCATGAATGAATATCATTCTAAGGTATTCGCAATGTTTGAGTTTCGAAAAGGCGTTTCAATTATGAATAAAGACACATTCATAACTAATAATATCGATGAAACTCATAAGACTCATCGAAAAGCCGCAATGTATGCCATATTGGGCGATCTGCTGTTTATTGTGCTTCCCTTGGTTGTAATTTCAATCGTAGACGTAAGTGTTGGCAGATCGCTGTTTGCGATCATTGAATCCCCTGAATTATCATTTGGCTCAGCTGTGCTATTTGGCCAAACCATCATTAAAGTCGTTTCAGGTTTTGCACATACAAAACCCTCTGGAGCGGAACAACCGGTCTTTATTATCGCTTTGATTATTGTGTTTGGTTTAGTACCGTCCCTCGTTGTGTTGGCGTTGCTGTTGAGTGTCAACCCAATACCCTATGGGTTACAGCTAGCCCAAGCGGCTATCTTTGTCCTAGGGATTATCATATTCTTATTCTTTGGAGTGAATGGACATGCTCTATCTTTGCGGTATGGAGGCCGACAACTGGAACGCCATGCTGATTTAGCGTCTATAAAATAAAGGACAAATCATGCTGCACACACATCAAAGTA
>PMJA01000212.1 GCA_003158415.1 Methylobacter sp. | reverse complement strand
CCTCACCCCAACCCTCTCCCGCTGGAGAGGGGGTTTTCTTTGCTAACTTAATGGCAGTGACGCGGAGCGTGGGAACGATAAAACTCACAACGTTTCCTGCAAAACCACCGGGGTATTAATCTCTGTCACCTTAAGCCCGTAACGGATTACCGGTGGCTGAAAGGACTCGCCTTTAATGCTTTGCAAGGCAATATGCGCCAAATTAGCGCCCGATAAACAGGCCATGCCGAAGCCTCCGGAAGGGCGTGGGTTGATTTCCAGCAGGCGCGGGCCATGTGCGCCGTCCTTGAACTGGATGTTGAATAAACCGTTGAGCCGGTAATGCGCGGTTAACCGGGTCACCATGCCGTGGATGTCGGCGTTGTTGTCTATGGTTTGCCCGTGACCTGCCAGCAGCGGTTTTTTGCGTTGTACGGCGCACAGCAGTTGCCCGTGCCGCCCGGCGCAATCAACGCTCCATTCATGACCGCCCAGATGTTCCATCACCAGCAGCGTAGCAAATTGCGGCGTGTTGTTCATGCCCTGGCGCAACTCGTGTTGCGGGATCTGGTATTCGACGCCTTTGAGTAACTGGGTGATGCTGTCGCGCTGCGTATCTAAAATGCGAAAGCCCAGGCCGAACACCGACTCGGCCGGTTTAACGCACAACCTTTCATGGCTTGCCGATAGAATTGTGACCGCATTATCGAACTCATCGGCGTTATTGACGGCAATAAAATCCATAGACTGTGCCACGTCGGGACTCAAGTCGGCGTAAAAATCCGCCTTGTTATGCAGCAAGGTGAGGGTGTCATAATCTGCAACCGACAGCACTTGCGTGCCTATTGCCCGAAACAAACTATGATGGTGGCTGATGAGCGCGGCTTCTTTGCCCGGCCAAAACAGCTGGATATTATGCTGACGACAAAAATCCACGCACCATTCCAGATAATCCAATCCCGTTAAGTCGACCGGCTCAAGGTAACTTTCGTCGGCGGCCAGAAAAGCCGCTGCGGTGGCGTGCGTGTGCGTACAAATTAAGCTGACTTCGCCAGTCGGAGTCGACTGACGAAGATTTCTAAAGACTGCGCCTATGGTGGAAAACGTTTTGTTAAACCAAATCCGCATTANNGCGTGCATTTTCCATTCGCCGTTATGGCGGTACAGTTTGGCCATGATTTGCGCGGTATGCGAGCCTTGCGCGCTTAAGGTGTAACGGGCGATTTCATTGTTATTGCTGTTGTCGACGATGCGGCAATAGGCGTTTTCAACGGTATTAAAGGTTTCGCCGGTATAGGAGCTGACGGTAAACACCAGGGCTTTAACGGTTTCGGGAATTTTAGCCAAATCAACGATGATTTGTTCATCATCGCCGTCACCCTCGCCGGTACGGTTGTCGCCGGTATGCACAATGCTGCCGTCGCGGCTTTTTAATTGTCCGAAATAGACGGTGTCGACCACTTTGTTCTGGTCGTTGAATAATACGCAGGAGGCATCCAAATCGATGGCGCTGTTGCTGCTTCCGCCGCCAAACATGCCTTTCAACAAGCCGACGCTGGGTTTTTTAGCATCCCAACCCAAACCCATGACCACTTTGCTTAACGCGCCGCCGGATTCTTTGGATAATGAGATTTTTTGTCCTTTTTGTAAATTGATAGCCATAACTAATAGGTTCCTAATGTAAGTAATGTGACATTGGCCACAGAGCCGAAGGCTGGATTAGGCATTAGCCTTCTCAGCTTCGCGTTTGAGCGCTTCATTCATGGCGATAAAGCCTTGCTTGGTCGGGCCATCCAGAGAACGTCTAAACAGCGGCACAAGTATGCCTGAGAAGTTTTCACCTTGATGGAAGGTAAGCCCGCCCTCAGGCTTTTCTTCAAGTTTGAAATAGTGTTCGCCATCAAACAGTCCCGGTAGAATGAATTTTCCTTTCCACCGAAGTTCGTGATTGGGTTGCGCCGCGAGCACAGTCGGCAAGAAATGCATGCCATTGGCATCCTGTGGTTGAATGAGCACTTTCAGCGATTGGCCAACTTCAGGGATGCCTTCGATAGAGCGAATGAACGGATTCCATCGAGGATACGATGGGAAGTCGATGAGCAATGACCAGACCCGTTCGGCCGGGGCGTCAATGCCGATCTGTGTTTCGAGATGATGCATGGGGTAATTCCTACCTTATAGCAAGCTGTATTGATTTATTGAGAACCACATTGGTGACCGTCTACAGCCAAGTATGGGCTTTCATCATGCATATCTGAAATGGAAAACACTGCGTTATCGGCTTAAACGCTGACGCCGAACGATGACGCCAATGGCCCTAAGCCGCCGGCAAAGCCTTGTCCCACGGCTTTAAATTTCCAATCGCCGCCGACACGGTATATTTCCCCAAAGATCATGGCGGTTTCGGTGGACGCATCTTCGCTCAGATCGTAACGGGCGATTTCCTGGCCGCCGTCTTCATTAACAACGCGGATATAGGCGTGATTGACTTGGCCGAAGTTTTGTTTACGCGCGTCGGCTTCATGGATGGTCACGGCGAACACAACCTTGTCCAGGTCGGCAGGAATTTTGGATAATTCGACTTTGACGGTTTCATCGTCGCCTTCACCGGCACCGGTGGTGTTGTCGCCGGTATGTTGTACCGCACCGTCGGCGACGACTTTATTATTGTAAAAGCAAAAATCGCTATCCGAGCGGACTTTGCCGTCCTGTTTGATTAAAAACGCACTGGCATCCAGATCGAATGCCGCTCCGTCGGTTGCGCGCGCATCCCAACCCAAGCCCACCACGATTTTATTCAATCCCGGTGCTTCTTTGCTTAAATTTACGTTGCCGCCTTTGCTAAGTGAAATTGCCATGCTTTGTCTCCTGATATTATTTAAATTAAATTAAATGCTAATGCCGTACTGACGCGCCAAAGCCGCCAAGCCACCGGCGTAGCCTTGCCCCACCGCCTTGAATTTCCATTCGCCGCTGTGCCTGTATATTTCGCCGAAAATCATCGCCGTCTCGACGGAGGCGTCTTCGCTCAAATCATAGCGGGCGACTTCGTTGTTGGAGTCTTTGTTAACGATACGGACATAAGCGTGATTGACCTGGCCGAAATTTTGTTTGCGCACGTCCGCCTCATGTATGGTGACGCAAAAAACCACCCGTTGTATGTCCGTAGGGATCTTATCCAACAGCACAATAACGGCTTCGTCATCGCCGTCACCGGCGCCAGTGCGGTTGTCGCCGGTATGTTCAATCGAACCGCAGCCGGATTTGGTCTGGTTATAGAAAATAAAGTCACTGTCGGATCTGACTTTGCCGTCGTCCTTGACCATAAACGCACTGGCGTCCAGATCAAAATCCGCGCCATCGGTGGGCCTTGCATCCCAGCCCAAACCTACGATCACATTTTTCAGGCTGGGATCGGTTTTGGACAAACTGATGTTGCCGCCTTTACTTAACGAAATACTCATAAATCAATCTCCATTCATAGCATTGGTGTGGACAGGTAACATTCCTCTAAGTCTACACAGCGTTAGGAACAGAGGAAGGTGATAATCCAATGAGGATTACGCCAATCGGGTCGGTGATTTTCTGTACGGCATTGATGGGCGTAGACTGATATGATAACCGCTAAACTTTTGATTGCCTATAACAACACAGTATAAAATCCGAACACATTGGACACTATTCTTATTATTGCCGGTTCCGGTCGTATGCTGGCGCAGGCGGCCAGGAATGCGGGATTAAAGCCGCTGGTTATTGATCTGTATGCCGACCTTGATATGCAAGGCTATGCGGAAGATTTTACGCAAATACTGTCGCTAGCCGAAGAACATCTGGCGTCAGCAGTCGACTATTTTATTGAGCATTATGTCGTTACGACCGTTATTTACGGCAGCGGTTTTGAATATTATCCTGAAAGCCTAAGTTATTTAGCCGGTCGCTTGCGGGTGCTGGGCAATACGCCTGATGTCTTTATAAAGCTGCATGATAAACCGGTATTTTTTTCCTGCCTCGATCAGTTAAATATTCCTCACCCAGCCGTTTGTTTTAAGCCGCCGGATAGCGCCGATTATTGGCTGCTTAAGCCGATGCAAGGGCAGGGCGGTATGGGGATTAAGCGTTATCATCCACAAGAGCGCATCGAATCGGCGGTTTATTGGCAAAAATATCAGGCAGGCGTGCAACATTCAGTGCTGTTTTTGTCTGACGGAAAAAGTGTGCAGGTTGTCGGTTTTAATACGCAATGGGCTGTACGTTTAAGCGAAAGCCAAGCGTTTATGTTTTCAGGGATTATCAATCAGTGCGATCTGTCTATGGCGCAGCAAGCGCAGGTAGTCGATTGGCTAAAGAAATTAACTCCTGCTTTCGGGTTGAAGGGGCTGAATTCGCTGGATTTTATCCAGTCGGGCGATAAAAGTTTTGTATTGGAAATCAACCCACGTCCGTCGGCCAGTATGCAATTGTATGATGTCGATTTATTGAATCGGCATATCAAAGCGAGCATAGGCAGGTTAACGGATCATCCTCAAGCGTCCGGTTACACGGGCTATCAAATTGCTTATGCCGAGCTGGATGTCATGATACCGGACGGCTTTGCATGGCCCGATGGTTGTATGGATTTACCCGGTAATGGAGTTATGTGTCGCAAAGGACAGCCTATTTGCAGTATTATTGCCCACCAAAAGCAAGCGTATTCGGTCATGGATGCGCTGCTGACCCAACAACTTAACTTAATAAAAGGTTTGCACCCCCATGGAATATAAAGCCAGCGTTAATAAACTGACCCAGCCCTTAGTAAAACATCTGATTGATAATGCCGATAAGTTACGCGTAGGCGTGGAAATTCTTGAAAACGGCTGCACTATTGTTGATGCCGGTATTAAAGTGCCGGGCGGTCTGGAAGCGGGACGCATTATTGCCGAAATTTGTCTGGGCGGCATGGGTACGGTCACGTTTAATCACAGCGCTTATACCGATAACTGGCCGTTGACGGTTAATGTGCATACCGGCAATCCGGTTTTGGCTTGTCTGGGCAGTCAATATGCGGGCTGGAGCTTGTCGCATGAGAAATATTACGCGCTGGGTTCAGGCCCTGCTCGGGCGATGGCGACTAAGCTCAAAGAGGGTGTGCAGGAGCCGGTTGAAGCCTTATATAAAGAACTGGACTATCTGGACACCGCCGATACCGCCGTATTGGTGATAGAAAATGATGCGGTTCCGCCGCTGGCTATTGTTGAAAAAGTGGCGGCAGCTTGCAATGTCGATCCATCCAAGTTGACGATTATTGTGACGCCGACCAGCAGCTTGGCGGGCGGCGTACAAGTCGTGGCGCGGGTGCTGGAAGTGGCCATGCACAAGGCGCATGCCTTGCATTTTCCGTTGGAAAACATTATTGACGGCAGCGGCAGTGCGCCGGTATGCCCGCCGCATCCCAACTTTGTCAAGGCGATGGGACGCACTAACGACGCTATTTTATTCGCAGGTCAGGTGCATTTGTTTGTCAAAGGCAGCGATGAAGCGGCGGAAAAATTAGCCAGGGAATTGCCTAGTTCCACTTCTAAAGATTACGGCAAGCCGTTTGCAGACATTTTTAAACAATATAACTATGACTTTTTTAAAATTGACGCCATGTTGTTTAGTCCCGCCAGCGTCATAGTGACGGCGGTAGATTCGGGTAAAAGTTTCCGGGCCGGAAAGTTGGATAATGCCTTATTGGATCAGTCGTTCGGGGCATAGAGTCGGCGCATGGGTCGAATCGCCATTTTTACCGATGATCCAGGTTGGCATGGTAAGCAATTGCGTCTTGCTTTTGAAGATCGGGGTTACTGCAGTGACTACGTTTCCTTGACACAGTGTGGATTTACTATCGAATCCGGGTGCAATCCGATAAGTATTCCCGGCTTTGAACAGGCTCTGCCGGATGCCGCCTTCGTGCGCGGCGTTCCCGGCGGCTCGCTGGAAGAAGTTGTGGTCTATCTGGATATACTCCATGCTTTAAAAGCGATGGGCATTCCGGTTTACAACGATGGTCATGCAGTAGAGCGTAGTGTCGACAAGGGCATGACCAGCTTTTTGCTGCATAATGCCGGATTGCCTACGCCGTTGACATGGGTGTTGCGCAATCGGGAGGATGCTTTAAGTATTGCCGAGAGTGAATTAAAAAAAGGTCACTACTTGATCAGCAAACCCTTGTTCGGTTCGCAAGGCGAGGGCATACGCCGCCTTGAGAAAATGACGGATTTATTCTGGTTGACCGGCAGTCACGGGATTTATTATCTGCAACGCTTTGTGCATTGTGCCGGGGCGGGTTTTTCCGATAATCGCGTGTTTGTCGTTAACGGTCGCGCCGTTGCGGCGATGCGCAGGCGAGGCAAGTCCTGGCTGAATAATGTGGCACGCGGCGCGAGTTGTGAACGCATAGAACTGGATGCGGATCTGGCCGAGCTGGCGGTTAAGGCGACATGCGCATTGTCTATGGATTATGCGGGCGTGGATATTATCCAGGACAAGGACGGATGCTACACCATTATCGAAGTGAACAGCATTCCGGCCTGGAAAGGTCTGGAAAGCGTTTGCGATGTCACGATTGCTGAAATTTTGGCGGATGACTTGATTAACCGTCACATTAACGTGTCATGATTTCACCGCAACAGCTCAGCGAGCTTTATCAAAAAGCCTGTGAAGTCGAGTTGCAGGCGTTCAAGCCGGGCAATGTCAGCGTTTATGCGGAGGGTCATGATATGACGGTCGCTGATTTCAAGCTTAGTGCAAAGGTCAGTGCAGCCCCGCTTTGTAATCCCGATTATTCCGTAGGCGAGAAAATATTTTACGCCGTTAAATCGACGCGTGAGGCGGTGGCTTGTAATACCAATCTGGGGATAATTTTATTATGCGCACCCTTAATTCAGGCCATCAATAATGTAAACACGGGTTTGGCGCTAAGGCAGGCGTTGCACCAAGTTTTAGCGACGACTACCGTAGACGATGCCGACTGGGTTTTTAAGGCGATCTCGCTGGCGTCGCCGGGCGGCTTGGGCCGTTCCGACCAGCAGGATGTTTCGGAAAAACCTTCGGTTACCTTAACCGAAGCGATGCGCTTGTCCAGCGCAAAGGACAGGATTGCGCTGCAATACGTTACCGATTATCGAGATATTTTTGATTTTGCAATCGCTATACATTACAATGCCGTGCGTAAATGGGGCAATCAGGAGTGGGCAGCAGTGTCGGTTTACGCCAGTTTATTAAGCCGGTTTCCTGATAGCCACATCGAAAGAAAATACGGCAGCCAGTATTCTGAAATGGTGGCCGCAAAGATGTCCCAACTGTCATACGAGCTGTCTAAGGCCGAAAGTCCTGAGCACCTGTTGCCGTTACTTTATAGCCTGGATCAGGCGCTTAAATCCCAGGGTTTGAATCCCGGAACGATGGCGGATATGACCGTAGCGACGGTATTAACAGTATTTTTAGAGGATGTTATTAAGTTAACGCTTCGTAATAAAAATCTTCCGATCTAATGATCGGTAGCATATAAAAACTCGATATTAGCTCGAATTTTTCAATTTTTTCTTCAACAGGAATTTTAAGCATGGCAAAAATTAATAACTTACGCGTAGGCGAATCTTTAGTAGGCGAAGGCAACGAAATCGCTCATATCGACCTGATTATTGGCCCAAGAGGTTCAGCTGCTGAATCTGCATTTGCAAACGCGTTGACAAACAACAAAGACGGCTTCTCTACTTTATTAGCTGTTGTTGCTCCTAACCTGTTGGTTAAGCCTGCAACTATTTTGTTCAACAAAGTAACTATCAAAGGCTCTAAACAAGCTGTTCAAATGTTTGGCCCAGCTCAACGCGCTGTTGCTATGGCAGTTGCTGATTCTGTTGAAGACGGCACTATCCCTGCTAACGAAGCTGATGATCTGTTTATTTCTGTTGGTGTATTCATCCATTGGCAAGCTGAAGATGATGCGTTGATTGAAAAATTCAACTATCAAGCAACTAAAGAAGCTCTGAAACGCGCTATCGACGGCACACCTACTGCTGCTGAAGTTGTTGCTGCAAAATCAACTGCTAAACATCCGTTCGCTGTTAACAACGAAGGTTAAGTTGTTGGTTAGTTGCGTATAACGCAGCTGCCTAGCTAGTTAAAAATACCTCGGCTTGCCGGGGTATTTTTTTGCCTACAGGGTTTTAATCTCTTCGCGCCCTATCATCCCTGAATGGAGGGCACTGGCAACCAGCGCCTGTTGTACGCCTATCTGTTTTAACGCCTGTAAATCGGCGACATTTCTTATGCCGCCGGCGGCAATAAACTGTTTATGCGGATAGCGCCTGCAAAACCCATTTAATTTGTCCAAATCAGGCCCCTGATGGCTGCCGACCCGGCTTAAAGTCATGATGATTATCGTATCCGGCCACAAGTCCTGCTCAGAAAAAAGGCTCACTGCGCCCAGTTTCCCGGATAGCGAATAATCCAGCGACAGGATAAAGCGCTTATTAAAGGCTTTTAGCTCTAAAGCGTTATCGTCACTATAGCATTCACTGCCTAATACGGGTAAGTAATTGTTTGGATGGTTTTTAACGCGTTGATAGCCGCTGTCTATCCAGAATATTATGTGCGGAAAAGCCGTCAGCACCTCGGTGATCAAACGCTCATGGTCGCCTTGCCCGGTAATTACATTCAAATCAGCAATATAAAATGTATCAAAGTCATTAATATCAAGAAATGCCTTGATAACCTGATAAATGTCCGGGGATCCGCACAAGTCAGTGTTGATGGGCTGGTAGTGTTCGCGCATCCCTAGGCGGGCATGCACTACAACGCCGTCTTTTAAATCGATGACTGGAATTATTTTCATGGGCAAGGCTGTTGTCAGGGTTCCTGATGATAAAATGGACAGATGAAAATTTTAGTGTTCGAGTATATCACTGGCGGCGGCTTTAATAAGCAGGAACTGCCTGAGGCGCTGGTCCATGAAGGGCGGTTGATGCTGCAGGCGTTGCTCGATAACTTCCGTTCCTGCGCCGATATAACTGTCGTAGTGATGCTGGATGAGCGTGTTAACGGCTCGATAGACACGGCGGGTTTTGATGCGGTTATCATCAGGCCGGAACAAAACAGCCATGAAGAATTTGCTAACTTAATACGACACTGTGATGCGGTATGGCCGATAGCGCCGGAGTTTGATGGTATTTTACAAACACTGTGCCTAGCTGTTGAGTTATCGGGTAAGCCATTACTAACATCACCTAGTGATGTTGTTGCTATAACCGGCAATAAATGGCATACCTATCAACACCTCAAACAACATCATATCGCCACCGTACCGACCCGGCTGTTCACTGGCGTCGATCAGTACGGCAATGGTGGGCAATGGCTGGTTAAGCCTATAGACGGCGTAGGCTGTGCAGACAGTTATATACTGACTGACCGGCACAATTTTGAGCAGATGCACTTAAGAACAGGCCGCTATATTATTCAGCCGCATATACTCGGCAAGAAAACCAGTTTATCCTGCCTGTTTAAGCAGGGTAGCGGCTGGTTGCTGTCTGCCAATTTGCAACAATTTAACATTATCAACCGGCAATATCATCTGTCAAAAATCATTGTCAATCATCAGGCTGATTCAGGGGTGTATCAGGATTTAGTCGATAATATCGCCACAGCATTACCTGAATTATGGGGTTATGTTGGCATTGATTTGATAGAAACAACGGATCAACTGCTGGTGCTGGAAATAAACCCGCGCCTGACGACATCATTTGCGGGGATCAATGCGGCCTTGGGTATTAATGTCGCTGCCGCTGTTTTGCAATTACTGCAAGGGCCGCCTGTTTTAAAAGCCGTTTGCAATCAAGCCATCACCATTAATGTTCAGGAACATGAATCAGGCTAATACGATAGGTTGGGATATAGGCGGGGCGCATGTTAAGGCCGCCGTTATTAATCCGGCGGGCGAAATTATCGCGGTTTACCAGCAGCCCTGTCCGTTATGGAAAGGCCTGGATCAATTACAACGCGCCGTAACCCATATATTGCACGAAATATCCGGTGCGCCGGGCGCTCATGCAATCACGATGACCGGCGAGCTGGTTGATCTGTTTGAACATCGCGACGATGGTGTTAAACAAATCATCGCAACC
>PMJA01000184.1:218-3234 GCA_003158415.1 Methylobacter sp. | reverse complement strand
CGCGCTGTTGCAGGGCATTGCCGCGACCGAATCGTCCTTTTTGCCTCGTGACAGCACAGATGGCGGGCGCGGTTTATTTCAAATCACCCGGGTGCCCAAAGAGGTGGTGGAACAGGCCGGTAAGCACTTGTCCGAGCACCAGCTGTCCTTGCTCAACCACCGGCACAATGCGTTTCTTGCCGCCGCCACCTTAAAATATTATCTGGCGCAGATGAATGACGATTTATTCTTAGGGTTGCTGGCCTACAATATCGGCCCCGCCAACGGTGGTTTGCGCTTCATTATGCAGCAATACGGCGCGACCGATTTCGTCACCATCCAACCTTATTTGCAGACTTTGCCGCGCGATTACCCCATACGTGTTTTAACGTATGCCTTAGCTTTCAGGCTCTGGCAAAAAGAAGGCAAACTGCTGCCTTATGAAGAAGGGAAAAACGCCCTGCACATCCAGCATATCGGCATACCCGGATTGCACGCTGCTCTTTAGTTTCGCCATATAGTTGATTACAATACTCAAAAAGGCGATAAAAGCCAATGTTATGGCGGCTTTTTGACGATGGAATTACATGAATAATAATGGTAGAGTGATTCAGTGTAAAATTAGGGTAGAAACTAAGTATTAAAGGTGATTTGTTAGGTAATGGCATGGTATTAAATTCTCCCGATTCGCTACAGGCAAGTGCAGAAACCCAGTTTGCCCTGACGCATTCAAAGCTAACAGCAGGGCTTGCTGCCGATAAGCTACAGCATGAACTCCTTGAACTTGAGATGCAAAATGAAGAGTTGCGAGCGACTCATCTGGCACTGAAAGAAGCCCTGGATAATTATGCCAGTCTCTATGAATATGCACCGATCAGTTATCTCACGCTGACAACCGAAGGCCGTATCGCCGAAATCAACTTAACCGGCGTTGCGCTCTTAGGCGAGGCGCGTGAAAAACTGCTTAACCGGCGTTTTTCGAGCTTGCTTTCCAGCAAGGATGCCGACCGCTGGCATCTTCTTTTTACAAGCTTAATTCGGCGCGAAAAAAAAGAAATGAGCTTTGAGCTGGTGCTCCAGACGGATCAGCAGCGCGTGCTTCAGATGCAAGCTAACTGCGTGTTTTTGATGGCTCATAATGCAGCGCCGACAGTCCGCATGGTGCTCATCGACATCACCGAGGCCAATGATCGTAAACAAAAAGAGCGGGATCTGCGTATTTCCGCCACGGCCTTTGACGCGCATAGCTCAATGATTGTTACCGATGCGGCGGGCGATATTTTACGGGTTAACCAGGCCTTTTTGGATCTTACGGGTTATACGAAATCGGAGGTGGTGGGAAAAAATCTTCGCATACTCAAGTCGGGGCGTCATGATAAGGTTTTTTATGGAGCTATCTGGGAGAGCATTTTACGCATAGGCAGCTGGAAAGGAGAAATCTGGGATCGGCGCAAAAATGGCGAGCATTTTCTGTGCTGGTTATCCATTGCGGCGGTAAAAGCGAGTGATGGCGGCATTACCCATTATGTCGCCACCCATATCGATATTACGGAGCGTAAGGCGGCAGAGGCGCAAATTTTTAATTTGGCTTTTTATGATTCGCTGACTCAGCTTCCCAACCGTAGGCTGTTGCACGATTGTTTAATATCCAGTATAGAAATGGCGCAACGTACGGGGCGTCAGCTGGCTTTACTGATGCTTGGTTTAGATTGTTTCAAGTCGGTTAACGATAGCTTGGGGCATTCGGCGGGCGACGAATTACTGCAACAGGTTGCGGCAAGAATGACGGCATTGTTGCGCGATGGCGATATGGTTGCTCGCTTGGGTGGCGATGAATTTGTTGTGTTGCTGGAAAATTTGACAGGGCCGCACGATGCCGGCAGGGTGGCGGACGACATTATTGCCGAGCTAAGCCGACCCTTTAAATTGAGTCAAAATGACGATGTGCGAATTGGCGTCAGCATCGGCATCAGCCTGCTTGCACAGCACGGCGATACGCCTCAGGCGCTGATGCACAATGCCGACGCCGCGCTGCATCAAGCAAAAGAGCAGGGGCGCGGCTGTGCCAGCTATTTTTCGGAGGAATTTACCGCTGCCGTGCAGGCGCGAATTGCCTTGGGAAGTCGATTGCAGCGGGCGATTGAGCAGCAGGAGCTGCAGGTGTTTTATCAGCCACAAGTCAATATTGCCAGCGGTCAAATTATCGGTGCCGAGGCTTTGGTGCGTTGGCATGATCCTGTTCATGGGCTGATTTTGCCGACAAGTTTTATTCCGGTCGCCGAAGAGACTTCGCTGATTGTGGCGATAGGCGCCTGGGTGTTGCGGGATGTTTGTCGCCAGGGTCGACTATGGCTGGATAAAGGTTTGCCATCGCTAACGCTGGCGGTTAATGTGTCCCCTCAGCAATTTCGTCGCTGCGATGTTAATGTCTTGGTGGCAGAGGTGCTGGCCGAAACGGGCTTTCCCGTTGGGCAGCTGAAATTGGAAATAACCGAAAGCGGGTTGATGGAGTATCAGGATAACATCACGGAGATACTTCAGAATCTTTATGATCAGGGGGTTCGGCTTGCCATTGATGATTTTGGCATCGGTTATTCCTCACTGGCCCGGCTTAAAAGCTTTCCGGTGGATGTGCTAAAAATTGATAAAAGCTTTATCGACAATATTCCCGATAACAAAGATGATATGGAAATTGCCTCGACGATTGTGGCGATGGGCCATGCCTTAGGGTTCAGTGTGCTGGCGGAAGGCGTTGAAACGCCGAAACAGCTGGCGTTTTTAACCGAAATAGACTGTGATAGTTATCAGGGCTATATCAAAAGTTGCCCCTTGTCGGCGGAAGAATTTGCCGAGTTTTATTTGAGTCATATTTAATGCGCTAAAATCAATCCCCATCCAGCTCGCATGTGCCGACGAAGGAGACGCATCAATTGAATAACTTGAATGATGCTCTTCGTTCCTCAGTGCATGGCCCTATTTTATACGCGAAACACGATTACGCCGTATTCGGCTTTGGCGAAACCCGGCAAGATGCCAT
>PMJA01000184.1:0-161 GCA_003158415.1 Methylobacter sp. | reverse complement strand
GATGATCTCGCATAAGTGCATTGATTATTATCAGCAGATGGTTTCAGCGGGCTGATAATAATTATTTTTATTAACTCAGGTTGAACATGATCGAGTTAGATCAGTTTAATGTTTTTTAAATGACCTCTATTGGAGGGGACAGTGAAAAAATTATTGTTTTT
>PMJA01000086.1 GCA_003158415.1 Methylobacter sp. | reverse complement strand
GGTAAATTACGCTGAATAGTTACGTTTTTTCAAAAGAAGACGATCGGTTAAGATTGAACCGATCCGACTTCTTATCAGCCTCTAGCTTTTTTCTGAATTCACCAAATTGTTTGTGCATGTATGATTTAGACCAAACATTATTCCCATTCATACCCTAGTACAATCAGAAAATCCTTCACCTCATCTTTTTGCAAATCCCCACCACCAGGACGTGTCATTTTCAATTGCCATTTGATAGGAGGGGCTTTGGGCACGACTTGAACCCCTTGTCCTGACACATCTGTTCCTTTCTCGCCATTGACATGCAGGCCACCAAATTTGTCAATCTTGGCTAATGTTATTGTGTTCGATCCGGGTGGTGGCGGTTCAGGCAAGGGCGGAGTCATGACAACCTTGTAGCTTCCGGCATCCGCGCATCTTGCCAGTAACCAAATCGTGTTGATCTTAAGTATCTTGTCCTGATCCAGGATGCGAAATAGATTAGGCACTACTTCCAATTCAAAAATGTTTCCATTAGCCGGATTAGAAGGAGTTAAGAACCGTTGCCACTGGGTTGGGAACTCTTGTCGCAAGTTAAGCAATCGTAAAGAAGGTATTGCTCCATCTTGATTAAAATATTCCCGCAAATGAGTGACTGCACTGTTTTTGAATCGACCTGCATCTTCCCTGGCTGTGTACTTGATATGAAGAATAGCATCGGAAATAGTGTCGTAATCAAATTGACGCAATGCCCTACCAAAGTCGGGATTGTTCGAAGGGAGGTCGCTAAACAACTCTAACGACCATTGACTGATGGTGCCCGCTCCTTCAAAGGGTAGATAACGTTCGTCGCGAAAACTCAATTCAAAGATGCCACTGTCGTTCTGGGCATTGCTGGCAGCAATGGCTTTTACAGGGATATTATTCTCGACAAAACGATCATCATCGGCAGGTATACCTTGATCAGCATTCCTGGAATAACCGTTTTCGCCAAGTGCAGGGTTGATGCGTATGCTGTTTTTAAGCAAGCGCAAGGTGCAGGAAATCGTCGTGTACGGCCCAACTACGCAAGGCAGTGTAATGCTCACCGACTTGATGCGGCGGAAGTAATGCCCAGGGAAATCGAGGTCGAACATTTCCTCGGGTATGTTGATAAAACAGCGCCCCGTTTCCCGTAGCTTCACCAATGCCAACGGATCAAGCATAAGGAGCGAGACGTGCTTGGTCAGTTCGAATTCCCTGCGGTTCTGTTCCAGATAAGCGGCCTCCAATCGACGCAAATCGTACTGGAGCTTTTCGCCGGATAGCAGCCCCTTCTTCAGACTATCCCAATAGCCGAATTGGATGTAGCTGCTGTCCTGTAAGCCCAACTCGAAACGGAAACAGCGTTCTGCCCGTTTTGCTAAATCGTAGGCGAGTTTGTAGCTTTGGAAATACACGCCGGAAACCTGTCCCACTTGCCATTGGTACAGTTCCTGGTTGGTGTACTTGGAACGCATGAACTCATCTGTCGACTTGGCGTTTTCGATCTGGATAATGTGGTTTTCAAGTTCCTTTTCTGCAATAGCAATGCGTAGATCGGCACTGGCAATTTGCTTATCCATTTGCAACAGCTCCTTGTCGGCGAGCTGCTCTTGAAGTTTCCAGTCATTCCAGCGGCGCTCATTACTCGCTTGAGTTGCCATGAGATTTGCTCCAGCATGCAACACCCCACCGGCCCCACTAAAAAAGGCAGATAGTTGGGCGGCGGCACCACCTACTTGTTGCCCCCCAATTGTTCCTGTTGCAACTGGCGTCCCACCAATACCAGTAATACCAATGTTAACATCGGGCAATGCGTGCCCAACTGCTGCAATCACGTTTATCGCTGTAGCAATTATTTCCGAGACAATTCCCAGTCCATGTGTAGTCATGGATGCTATTTCCCAAGTGTTGACCTGCTCAATATCTCGATAATAGTTTCTTCTTTCTTCTACAGTTGCTTTGGAACGCGTTACTACCTCCAAACTCTCCATTGCCTCCTCGATTTGTTTCTCTCTTACGACTTTCATCGCGTCCAGAAGTCGGATTTCCTGATTTTGTCGCAGCAGCCCTATTGCTTCAGCATCCTTCTTCTCCAGCGCGACAAGCAATGCACCACCGAGCGCCTTTACGTCGTTGCAAACTTCGTTAGCTTTTTGCAGCAACATATTGAAACGATAAATCGGCAAAGGGGCATTCAAGTCGGCAAGGGCAGCACCAATATCGACGCCGCCAGCTACAGCTTTGACCAATGCACCGGGGTCGATCGGCGGCTCAAATAGTGCCAATTGTCTAACGACTCCCTCAATATTCATGCAATTGCGAATTTTGTAGAGTCGGTCGGCAACCGTATCCCAATATCCCAAGAGCTTGTCATTTTGCGGAATGCAGAAATAGAGCATTGGCAAAGGTGCCTGATCAGAACTAACTTGCCCATTGCCAGAAAGTTGAGGCACGAGGTTTTCCACTTCCACCAAGGCGTTAGAGAATTTATCGAATTGCTCTTCCAATTCGTTGAAACTCTCTAAAGGCGGCTTTGCCTGTGGGGGGATTTTCTTCGGACGAGGGCCAAGAATCTCAGCCGCCATGATATACAACTGTGTTGCCTCATTGATGTTCTCCATACTGTCCTGGCGGAACAGGTTGTCACCCCAGGTGATGAGATTATCGAGATATTTCATCACTACGGTTTTCTGATAGGCGACAGTACGGTAATTGGCAATACGGTGCGGTTCGAAGGGGTTGGTACGCCAGTCGAGCACCTGGTCTTCAAGGTCTTTTTTCGCCTGCCCCGAGTAACCGGTTACGCTGGTATCTCCTGCTAACATGCGCATGATATTGTCGATGCGCTGCTGAATGTACTGCGGGTCGGTAGTTTCAAAGAATGGTTTGGTGATCCAGTACTTGCTCATCGCAGAGCCCCCTGGCGTGGCGCTATCTACACCGATGGGATTGAAGATAAAGTGATACCAATCTCGTGCTTCTTCAAAACGTTGATTTCTGCTTAACGAATTGGCAATCAGCAATGGCGCATGGAAAAACAGTTCCCAGTTGTAGGAGGAATACGCACCATCGGGCGTAAAATCAACAAGTTCTCTCGGAAAACAATCCGGCAGTGAAGGATATTGGGGGGGTAACTTGACCACAGCATCTGTAGGCTGATAACTCTGTTCAAAGCTGAACCCAGTATTCTTGAGTTGCGTTTCCCGGCTCATTAGCGCGGGTATGGCCTTCAAGGGGTTATAAACCAATTTGGCGAAGTCACAAACAAAAGGATGATAGTAGTTCTTGAAGTGGAACTGCCTTGATTGGAATAGATAAAGCGACCATTCCCCCAGAAAATAGTGGATATAGCGCATGAACCACCGATTCAGTAGGCTTTTTATCTGTTCATCAGTATAGGGGTATGCGTTTTCTTCAGGGAATGCTAGCCAAAGGGACTGCTCCAACTGGGTTCGTTGAACCGCATTCAAAATGGAGAGATCAATACCCGTCAGCCAGGTTTGAATCTGCCCTTCAAAGAAGTCTTCCATTTGGCGAAACCATTTTTTGATATCTGGATAGTAATATCTAACGCCCCCACCGACATTGGCCAGCCGACCTTCATCGCCCTTACCTAGAAGCGAGGGTAAGACAAAAAATGTCCTTTTTTTATCGTTGTAGAAGAATGGCAGCCAACTGCCTGTTGGCGTCCATCGACTACGCCTAATCTCTGCAAATTGTCCCCCAATGCCCAATGGAAGGTCAATCAAAAGCCGATCAAAATACGATGGATGCCAAGGAGAGGTCATCTTGAAGAACCAAGGGGTCTGAATTAGTACCTGAGTGGAATTGAGATTATCGGACGAATATGGGATGAAGTTTTCCAAGGTGAAATCATTTTCAGGATCGTCCTGACGCGATTCAGAATTTCCGAATTCGTCTACCTTGCCGAGCTCTTCCCACTTTGAAAACGAGGGTAAGTCACCTGTCGAGGCCGGTTCCGGACGAATAGTGGGCTGGACATAACCACTCAGTTCGGGGTTCAATACTGGAACACCCTTGCAACCCGATATTTCAAAAGCCCCAATCATCAACGCTTGTTGTTGCCCGTCACTTCCAAGGCTGCTACCAAGGTATTGAATACCGAACCGACCGTCTATATCGCTTCGATCAACTGGTACAAATACGTAGTGTTTTCTGACAATCTCAACATCGTAGGTATCGCTTTTGTCGAAGTCTATCGATACTTTTTTAGGTGCCCACTTACCTTGGCGATAATCGCTTACCGCCATTTGCATCTTTAATGTTTTCTTGGTTCTCGGTAGGGTAGCATTTTTGGTTCCGGCCAATGGAACATCGATTGTACGGTTGCTTACTTCATCGGGTAATTCAGTAAACACCGGCCAGAACAGAAACACACGCTTGTTTACGACCGCCGGAATCAAATAATCGCCCTGTATATCTAGATCCACTTTCTCCCAAGGCGACCATTGGCGGTAGTCATAGCGGCGGTAATAGTAAAGATGAGGCTCAGCACCTTTCGTGCGTCCGAAGACATGGATAATAGCATTGTCACCATCGTCTTCCTGGTAGAAACCGGCAATTTCGAGTTGCGCCACGCCGTCCAACTTCTCCAGATAGTTGGAGAAAGCGGTCTCGACCGTGTATTGGTTGATTTCGTTCTGTAGCAATTCGTTTTCGAGGTCTTTGAAGAACGGCGACCTGTCTTTCTTCAATTCCGGTTCTATCCAATTTTCCGGCCAGAGCCACACCTGCTTGTTCGCCACCGAGATCTGGTACTTGCGCATCCATTTCCACCAATTCCAAGCACTGTCTCCGGTAGCGCCATTGGCATTAACTACAACATTTGGCTCCAGTCCCATGAAACAGCGCTGCACGAATAACTGCACAGAACCAGAGCCCTGCACTAAGCGGCTGGTCAACTGGCAGGAAGACATTTCCACGTCAAGCAGGTAGTAGGCATAGAGGTCGTTGGTGTTTTCCCAATTGCCACTGGGAGCGTCTATGGGTTGGGGTTGGCTGAGTAAATAAACAGAGAGAGCATCCCTTTTGTGCTCCCGTAGAACGTCCTGAATTTCGGCACTGAGGGACAGCCAAGTTTCTGAACCAAACTTGGAACGCAGTAATTCCTTAATGGCTTTTGCATGAGTTACGGTCATAGCAGAAGCCGCAAAAACCTTCGTAGTGTCGGTACCGGCATTAAGGTTGCCGAGAAAATAGAATGCCTGGCGCAGACGTTCCCAGTTTTCCGAAAGCAAATAGTCTGGGGGATAGGCGAGGTCAAGTGAAGCGGTAAGTGCATGAACATCAGTGGCAGGCCAAGCTTCGTTGAGATGTTCTACGTCAGAGGCAAAATCGGTGGCTGTGAGATAAACGCCTGCATCTAACTTATCCAGCACTTCAAGTAATGTGATCTCAGTTTCCGGCAGGGTGTCACGCAGGCGCAGCAATCGGCTGGTTCTTATAAATCGGTCTATTGAAGCCACTGCGCCAGTTGCATCAAGCGGCAGCGTCAAAAAGTCGAGCAATTTCGCGGCGCTAGTCAGCCTGGAGATTGAGTCCAATTCAGCTAGCGTGATTTTCCACTTATTTATTATGGTGGCAACCCTGCTCGCCCAGAACCAAGTATCAAAAGTAGTTTTGAGCGTAGCATAATCGACAACACCTGTCGTAGCCACGAAAGAACCCGTTAGGTGTTTCATCAGGGTATCAGGCAACAAGGCATATTGTGTCAACAGGCGGTTTGTAATAGCTTCGGTCAACCCCAATTGAGCGCTGCTTTGTTGCACAACAGTATTTTCAGACTGTGTTTTGGTTAAATATGTCAGCGCTTTGGTAGCAGCCGTAACCAGATTGACAGCCAGATGATCGTTGGCAGGAGTGACCAGATCACGCAGCGGAAGCTTTAGGTCGGATTCCAGTAACCAGACTTTCTCTGGCGGAAATACGCCGATACTAGGTTGGGTGAACAGGCTGTTTACAGCGTTACGATAATCAGCATCGACAGATAGAGCATAGAGCGCTGATTTTTCATCAGTCGACATAATGCCTGCAATACGCAACAAACGCTGTTCTGCATCGTAGGAAATTTTCAGCACTAAAGCGGCATCAGCTAAGGATTTAAAATCCACAGCTGGCGGTAGATTGGCAAGTGGAGTGGTGAATACCGGTTCAAAGAACTTGAGCGCGAGGCGAGGGCTTGCGAAAAACCCATTAATTGCTTCCTGATACGCGGCAATTCCAGTCACACTAGCCAGCGATGCGTCGGTCAACAGGGTAGACTGTTCAGATGCAGTCATCAAGCCAGTAAAACGTAAAGTCGAAGTCTTCGTGTTATAGCGAATCCGGATAGTATTTTGAATCGCTATTGGAAAGTTAAAGTTAAGGGGCAGGCCTGCAACAAGTTTTTCCTGGGTAACCTCATCGCGAAGTGTCGCAACAAAGAACTGCGCCGCCGTCTCGTCCCGGTTAAGCTGTTGAAGCAAGGAGATCAATAATGTACCAAGGCTATCTATGTCACTAGGTGGTGTAACGGTCAGGAAGCTATATTTTGCCGGGTCAAATTCCGTTTTGATTGCCTGCAAATCCTTGCGCAAAGTGGAGAGAAAACGGATGGCATCAATTTCTTTAGTAGCGGTCTTTGCTGATCGGTCTGCCACCAGCAGCCAGTTAAGTTCGTCCGTTGAAAAACCGGCGGCTTTAATTTGGTCTAAATTCGCTAGAAATTCCCAAGCCGCTTTAGGGTCTGCAAAGGACAAGATGTCCTGTTGGAAAAGCTTCAGTATTGTCTTCCATTCATTCGCCTTGAACTGAAGCAGCTTGGATAACCAAGAGTACCTCCAGAGGAAAGAGAGATTGGACAGATTCAGGTCATCGGTGATGTAGGCCGTACCGTCAGAAGCTTTGGTTAGCCCTTTGAAAAGTATTAGATCGGCTTCCATGATGCCCAGCGCGGCAATAACGACAGGCAGATGCTTGGGATTAGATAAAGTTTCACCCGTTGGCAGATCGCCAGTTCCGGTATCCAGCTGAAACGCCGGATCGAGAGGATTGATATGACGCTTATTCAAGAACAAGGTTTGATATAGACCATCCTCTCTCTTTTCATACAGCTTGGTGAACCTGGTTTCCATATTCAAATTGCTGAACAATGCGCACACTTGCTCGACGGTAACTTTACCGCCCAGCCGGTTCTTCAGTTGGCTGAAATAGAACAATTTGATCAAAAATGATTCGTCCAGTGCCCCATTACCGATAGCGAAATTACGGAGAACAAGATCCAGTTCCCACATCTTCCAGTCTTTCAGCTTGCGCCACAAACGTAGAAAACGGTGGATGCGGTCAAGCTTTGTCTCGTCCAATACCTGAATGATTTTCTTGTCGGTGTCGCAGGAAGGGTCGAGATGATGAATGGCAATGTCGCTTGCCGGATTGATGAACTTTAAATCGAGCAGAGCCAGCAATTCGTTGTACTCCAGATTGGTTTTCTGGAGAAAGCTTTTTACGTTACCCACCAAGTCTAGCCAGGTTACCCCTGTTTCTCCCCAAATCGTCTGTTGACCAGGGATTGTGGTATCCGCTACCAGTATCAGCCGTTTTTCGTCAAATATGGCTGTTGAATCCGCACTGATATTGAAGTATTCAGCAGCAATTTCACCGTCAGTGGGATTATTCGGCGCGGTGTTACCCCGCAGAGTGCTCATTAAGTTCCAGCGTTGAAGATTGGTTTTTTGGAACGCCGCCCTGACTTCTTCGGCAAACAAATCAAACGGCAGGCTAAGCGGATACTTTGCAGCCCGCAGTTTTTCGTAAGCTTTTGGATTGACGTATTGCGGGTATGACCGCAGTTCGTCCGCACTGGCCTTGGTGTTGCGCAGGATTTCAGCAAAAAAATTCAGCGAAGGTAGCTTCTTTTTTAACAAGTAGGTTATCTCGTCGCCATGTGCTATCCAGCGATCAGGATCCGCAGAATTTATCTGTGACAGTGAAAAATTGTCGCCCAAGCTAATTTTTTGGCCGACAAAAGCGGCTGAAACTGCGGCTTTCGCCGCTGCATCGCCAGCAGGAATAACCGTAAAGCCTGGTAATTCGAGGTCATTCTCACCTTTTGCATCCACCGCATCTTCCAGCACCTCACAAACTACATCAATGTAGGGCAAGGGCGTCAGCGCATTCTCGCAATTCAATTCGAGGAAGCCCAAGTCAGAACGGCGAGTAAAAAGTATATCCTTGGTGCTATGGGCGGGATTTTTTGCCTTACGGTCTTTAAGGAACATTAGCAAATCCGCAAAATAGGCGGCAGGACTCAGTATCGAGCGGCAAGATTCGCACTCGCAAATATCGCCCGCCTTGAATAAATTGTTCCAATTAGGAAAATTAGACAGCGCTTGATTGTTGTTTTGTAGTGCCAGGGGTAATGCTTCGGATTCCAATGACTTGAGATCAGCTACCACCGTCAGCACAGCAGCATGGGTATCGGCGGCACGATTCCAGGCAAGTTGAGCGCTTTCTGTGGTAAAGCCGGGCAGATTTTCATAACGCCGTACAAATTCACTCTGTCCAAGCCGATAAATTTGTTGTGAGGAATGCAGGTTGTCCGCCAACAAGACATCTGTTGCCGCAAAATTTGGCGAAAGCTTGAATACGCGCTGTACCGCTTTAAGTTCCAGCCGGAAGCTTTCATCCTGGGCTTGCTCTCGGAATTCCGGATGTACACCGTTGTTCACAAATGCATCAATCGGGGTATTCAGTATCTCAAAGTTTGGGTGTAGATCCAGGAATCGGCCAAGCACTTCCGGCTGGCGAAGTCCTTGCGAACCGCCGTTCTGCAAAGCTCGCCCCAGGCCGCCTGCAAACGCTGTAGTGGGGAAGGCTTCACGAAAGCTCCGCTCCAGTGTCTTGCCGTAAATTTCAGCTTGCGGCGGGCTCTCCTCTCCGGCGATGGCTTGCACGTCGAAAGGCAGGGTAATGTTGTCGGCAGCATGTCCGTCCTGCACCAGCTTCACCCATTCCGCTTCACTTCTTTTTGCCAGCGTGCGAATTTGTTCAGGTTGACGGACATCAAACGCCTTCTTGATCGTTCCAACCACGGAAAAATCGCCACGGGTAAGGTCGCTTAACTGGAAGGAGGTTCGTAAATCGGCGATTTCCTCCGGCTTGAATGAAGTATCTTTTTCAAGCGCATCCAACAGTTCGGGAGTAATTGCCCGGTGTTCATTAAACAAGCGAGCAAAGGTTTCCTGTTTTTTCACGTCGGTAATGTTGGCATCTTCGAGCGCCAATTTAACAAAAGTAGGTTTATCGCCACCGCTTACGGATCGGCTTGCGAGCAGCTTCAAAAACTCCTCAATCCAGCCGGTAACCTTTTCGCGAAAAGCTTCGGCGATTTCCTTTTGATTAAAACCACGGACAAAAGCCTTGCGCAAAGCGGCGGCATCCAGTGATGTCAAGTTATCCAGAACCACGGCCAATTGTTCTGTGAGGCTTTGATTTTCGGAAAACTGGTAAAACGAACCACCCAGAAAAACAAACCAGAATTCAGCTTGAATACCTTGTTGCACCAGCCTGTGCGCCAAAACAAAACGGGCTAGAGTTGTCTTGTCAAATCCGGTTTCGCCGTTGAGGAAAGTGATGTCCTGATGTTCTTTATCTTCCTCCAGCTCCTCCACTTTTAAGCCTTCAAGTAAAGGCTCAAGAGCCTGTCCGACTCTTTCAAACAGAGTGGGTGGCTGGGCGACCTCAATGGGGATAGAAACATTCACCTCGGCGACAATCAGCGCATTGAACAACACGGTCGATGCGGCCAGCACAGAACCATCGGCGCCAAGGACTTTGATAACGAGGTCGGCATTGCCTTTTTCAGCCTTGCTGAATTGACGCGCGGAATACTGGATTTGATAAAAACCCTGTCTGTCAGTGGTGCTTTGCCCCAGCGCCTGTTCGCTGCGTAAATCCCGGTCGAAAGCGGATACCATGATGCCAGCAGCGGGAAAATCATCAAAAAATCGCACCGTCCCTTTGACGACAAATTTAGGTGTATCTTTCTGTCCATTCAACTCATTCAAGAGGCGATTTATGGCAGCAGCAGTGGGTTCATCAACGCTGCCGGTAGGATGAAGTTGGTGATCTTTTTGAAACAGGCTCACCAGTTTGCCGGTGACATCCAGATAACTTTGCCTGGCATTTTCTCGTTGTAAAACAGTTGATAATTCTTTTCGGGCAGCTTCGTCGTTCGGCAGGATGAGGCTTCTATCAAGGAAAAGTTGCAGCGCAGCTTGCAGGTCGCCTACGGTTGCACCTTGCATCTGAATGTTCAACGGAAAAATAATCTTGTTCATGTTCTTTCTCCTTGCGGGACGAAGCCAGTCCCTGATTTACTAAAAAAATTAAAATGAATTCATACCCTTTTGCCAAATTTGAAACTGTATACATAAAAATGCTCAACAACTTTCACCTGCGTCATTCATGGTTTCCGATTCCGCTGCCCAATCCGAAGGATAAAGACCACGATCAACATCACGATGGAATGTTGAGTAAAGCCAATCCGCAACCCGTGTCACATAGCCGTGTTTAAGTGGGTTGATGTAGCAATAATCAATATGTGCCACATAATCACGGTCATCGCGAATAACATGCTCCCAAAACCGGCGTTGCCAGACTCCCCGTTCTCCTTTGGCAATTCTGACCTTCGAACGCCGTTCGGTACGGGGCAATTTCTGCACGAAGCGTATCTTGATGGACTTCCAGCGATTGGAGAAATCATCATCGCCCGGCGGCAAAGTCCACACGCTCGGCAACTGCTCCCTGCGTTGCTCTACCTCCTGCATCCATGCAGTCGAATGCATGTGGTCAGGTAAGTAGTCATGCAAAAGTTATATGGAATTTTTCACCCACATTGCTGAGGATCTCCAATACCCGTTTTTTCAAGTGAGTGTAACTTTGATAGGCATCAAGCGGTAACCATTCGTACTTAACTTTACGCCAGAGTATTTCTATCAGATTTAACTCAGGACTATAAGGCGGAAGAAAATGCAAGGAAACGCCACGTTGTTGCCATTTTTCTAACTGCGCCTTAAATGCACCGCTACGATGGATAGAGGCGTTATCCAACACAACGAAGCAAGGCACTTTAGTTTTTTCGTATTTATGGGCATAGTCTTCAGTAAAGGCATCAAAGACTTTCACAACGATCTCAGTTGTCACTGATTGCTCCGCCGTGTTGAAAAACAATTCATTTCGACGGCTTATAAAACCAAGTACATTCATGCGCTTACTACGATGACAAGGTATTTGCCGTGTTTCGCCAATCCGTTGCCATCCATAGGGAACACAAGGCGTGGTGCTAAATCCTGATTCGTCAAAATAGTAAAGCATCAATTCCCCTTTATCCTCCTGCCGTTTCAATGACCCCAGGTATTCCTTGTCTCTCTGGAAGTTTGCCTCATTGCGTTTTCCCTTAACTGAATGTCGGCAACGTTTCCAGGCGTAGGCTTTTTTTTAAAACCCGTTTGAAGGTGTCAAGGCTGGCTTCTTTGCCGGTCTCCTCCTGCAAACGCGCAGCCGCAGCCTTGGCTTGATGCTGATTTTCGTCAATGTAGCCCAGAAAAATGGCTTGCTCCTCTTCGCTAAAGCGCGTAGGCCTACCGCTTCGTGGGCAATCATAAAGGCCTATTAGCCCTTCTGTTTCCCATTTACCTAACCAAGAACTGACCGTCTCATGCTGGCTTTCAAACAACTCGCTCAGGCGGGGAATCACATAGCCCCTATTATTCAACAAAATAGCATGCGCCCGTTGTCTAGCCCGAAATACGGGGTGGTTCCGATAAGCTTCGGTCAGGGTTACTTCTTCTTCCGGACTCAGTTTGGCTATGAATTTCAGTTGGTAACCTTATTTTTGTCTGTTATGGCAATTATTGACAGTTTGACACAATAAATTTACTTCCGGATAACTTTCGCGTTACTACTTAG
>PMJA01000250.1:5487-27941 GCA_003158415.1 Methylobacter sp. | reverse complement strand
AATGCGCCGGAAAACCAAATTTCAGTCGTGTTGTCAATAAAGTATTTTAGCGGTGCGGCCATATTGCCGAAATGGGTGGGGCTGCCCAAGGCCAGCCCATCGCACTGCTTCAAGTCGTCCAGCGTCGCGTAAATGGCGCCGTGAGCGGGAATGCTCTCTGCGGTCTTGTCACAAACGCAGGACACTTCCGGCACCGTTCTCAGCACCGCCTCGGCCCCGTCGACGGCCTCCACGCCACGGGCGATATGATTGGCCATTGCTGCGGTGGCGCCGTTGCGGGAGTAATAAAGAACCAGGATTTTCGTCATAGCGTTAAGAATTGGGGATTATAAGCGTGAGTACGGCTTCAGGTGGGCGGCCTATTGCCGCCTTGTCACGGGTAACGACGATAGGGCGTTCCATGAGTATCGGATGGCTGACCATGCCGTTAATGAGCGCCTGCCGATCCAAGGTTTCATCGTCAAAACCGCCTGCCTTGTAGGCGGCTTCTTTTTTTCGCATCAAGTCGCGAGGCTCCATGCCTAGTTTTTGCAGTATGTCATCCAGCTCCTCGGCGCTGGGCGGCGTTTTGAGATACTCTATAATTTCCAGCTCTACGCCCTGCTCTTGCAGCAATTGCAAGGTTTTTCGCGATTTGCCGCAACGCGGATTGTGATAGATTTGTACGCTCATGATACACACACCTACAGGACGTCTGCGCCCGATAAAATAAAAAAGCTATTCAGCGCGAAGCACAACATTCCCTGTCCAGCGGGAGAGCGTAGCGAGGGTTCAGGGACTGGCCTCACACTGAATAAATAATAAAAAACATTACAAATAGTCGTATCTTGGGAGCATGTCACAATTCAACTACTCATCGAATCCAACTTGAACTTCATCAATTTTAATTATACAGTTTTTTGGAATTTAGCGAACACATCCTGGCTTTCGGCAACACCGCTCCGCTCTAATTGATCGTTTACCTTAGGTCGTGATAGCAACTGATGAAATCAAGCCGGTAACTTGCATAAACGTGATAATGCGCTTTATCGTCGACCCAACTTTTTTCACAAATTTAGGTTGGGTTGCGCAAGATGCAATCTACCCAGGTTTTTAAACCCAAGCTTTCGAGCTGTATGCGTAGTTCGCTGACAAACGCTGCATCGTGACTGGAGTGGGAGATAAAAATCATGGCGTACCTTGTGTGTTATGAAGACGGTTCGGTAGGGGGATAGTAGTAGATTTTGTCGGATTACACGTTAGTTATGGGCGCGCGCGGTAGGCTCTACGCAAACCGGTTTCGTGGACTCGTTAGATGACAGGTGTCTTTGAATTAACTACCTCGCCGCGCCGTAAACCGCCGATATTTCGCTTGCAAAGCAACAGGCTGCAAGGGTACAGTTGTGCCGCAAGGACAGGATTTTAGTTATTTCGCACATTCATCTATTCATCAATTAAAGGCAAGCCAGTGGCAATCATTAACGAACGGTTAACAGATCGAATCAGGCAATACTGGTTATTAGCACGGTTTGACCGGCCTATCGGGATTTTGATTTTATTGTGGCCCGCCCTTTGGGCGCTGTGGGTGGCTGGCGACGGCAAGCCGGATTTGCGGGTGTTAATCGTTATTTGCCTGGGAGTCGTGCTGATGCGCGCCGCCGGTTGCGTGATTAACGATTATGCGGACAGGGATTTTGATCCGCATGTAGAACGCACTCGGCAACGTCCGATTGCTGCAGGCAAGGTTAAACCCAAAGAAGCCCTTATGGTTTTTGTCGTGTTATGTTTGTGCGCTTTCGGCCTAGTGTTACTGCTTAATGTTTATACGATCATGCTGTCTTTTATTGCGGCATTTCTGGCCGCCAGCTATCCTTTTATGAAGCGCTATACTCAGTTGCCGCAAGCGTATTTAGGCATTGCCTTTGGCTGGGCGGTGCCGATGTCTTTTTCCGCACAGCTTGACAGCATTCCGGCGGTGGCGTGGGTGATGTATTTAGCCGTTGTGTTATGGGCTTTGGTTTATGACACCATGTATGCGATGGTCGATAAGGACGATGATTTGAAAATAGGCGTCAAATCAACCGCCATACTTTTCGGCGCTTACGATAGGCAGATTATGGCGATTTTGCAGCTTATCATTTTAGCGCTGTTAATTGCAATAGGACTTATACAGCAGTTAAGCTGGCCTTATTATGGCGGACTCCTGGTCGCGGCCGGACTTTTTGCTTACCAGCAAAAACTGATTTTTCACCGGGATAAGACGCTGTGTTTTAAAGCCTTTTTAAATAACAACTGGTTTGGTATGACGGTATTTGCCGGGCTGGCGATGGCTTATTGGCTGCGGTGATTCACAAAGCTCCGTTCGCGTGCGTAGGCGTGCCATGCGCGCCTACAACGGATGTCCTTATACTGCGAACGGTCACGATTTGAGCTTTTTTGGAACCCTCACCCCAACCCTCTCCCGGTGGGAGAGGGAGTAAGATGTCGAAGTGTGTCATGCACGTTCCTTAATGAGGAAGCGGCGCTGGAACAGGAACAGGGACGGGAACAGCGCCTTGGGTAACCGGTTGTTTAGCCGCTTCCTCCAATTTGGCGCGTCGAGTGCCTTCCCCATAAAGCGTCATCGTGATCATAACAAAAATAGTTGTTATCACAAGAATCATAAACCGATCCGGTTTTTTTAAAAAAAACAGGGGCCACTGAGGCTTATACATACCGATGATGAAAAAAAGAACTGTCCATATTCCTAAGTCGAAGGCGTAATTTACCATTTGTATTTACCTGTTAATGTTCATTTAGATAGTTTTACATTATCATTCAGACTGGCGGCTTTTTGCAACACGCAGCCCATTTTAACGGTTTTAGTTGGTTAAGGTTTGAATTGTTCGCATGGGTTTTACAGTCTTAAATAATTTTGTAATATTGGCCGTGTTATAAAGGACAGTGTTTTTGAAGATGGCAAATGTTAGACGATAATAAAGCGTTATGGGTACAATGGAATACGATTTTGATCCGACTTACGGCTATACACTACCGCAATTATTGGCAGTAACAACGCCCAAGGAACCTAAAGATTTTGATGACTTTTGGCAGCAGCGCTATCGCAAGGCATTAGCCTTAGACCCTCAGCCGCACACGCAAATTATTAGTGAAGATAGGCTGGGCTGGCGTGTATTTGATATACGTTACACCTCTACCGACCGTTTTCCTATTCGGGGCTGGTTATTGTTGCCGACTTCCGGGATCATTAAACGCGGCTTTATTGTCGGCCATGGCTATGGCGGACGCGACGGGCCCGATTTTCATTTGCCCTTTAACGATGCGGCTTTATTGTTTCCCTGTTTTCGTGGTTTAGGGCTCAGCGCCCAACCCGCCATTTCTTCCGAACCTTACTGGCATGTGCTGCACAATATTAACCAGAAGGATCGTTATATTCTGGGCGGTTGTGTTGAAGACCTGTGGCTGGCCGTCAGTGCACTACTGTCTTTATTTCCGCAAATGGCCGGACATTTAGGCTATTTGGGCATTAGTTTTGGCGGTGGTATTGGCGCTTTGGCGCTGGCGTGGGAGTCGCGCATTAGCAGAGGCCATCTCAATACGCCCACGTTTGGACACCAACCTTTACGCTTAAGGCTTGCCAGCAACGGCAGCGCACACAGTGTCCAGCAGTATTATTGCAGCCATAAAAAACAGACGCTTAAGGTTTTACGCTATTACGACGCAGCCCTGGCGGCGAAACGGATTGCCATGCCCATACATTGTGCGTGTGCAAAATTCGATCCCTGTGTCGCCCCGCCGGGACAGTTTGCCATATACAATGCTTTGCCTGGGGAAAAACAGCTGTACATCCTGGAGGCAGGCCATCACAACTACCCCAATCAGTTACAGCAAGAACATGAACTCATTCATGAACTCGAAGTTTTTTTTGCACCGCTTGGCGTAGCCGATAGCCAGGAGATATAAATGAATCGCGAATATCACAAGTGGTGGAGTGAAAGGTTGCGGCGCGACATGGAATTGCTGGTGTTTGGTCATGCCGGCGCCAAAGTGTTGGTTTTCCCTACTCGCTTCGGACGCTTTTATGAGTATGAAAAATTAGGCCTGGTCGCGTCTTTAAAACACAAAATAGAACAAGGCTGGCTGCAACTTTATTGTATCGACGGTATTGATGCTGAAAGTTTTTACTGTGAATGGGCACATCCTTCAGGACGTATTCAGCGCCATAAGGACTTTGAAGAATACATCTTGAACGAAGTGCTGCCTTTTATGCACAGCAAAAATCAGCATGACTGCGTGATTTCCCACGGTTTAAGTCTGGGCGCATTTCATGCATCCAATATCGCATTTCGTTACCCCCAATTTTTTAAAAAGCTGGTTGCATTTTCGGGTCGCTACGACCTAACCTTGAATGTAGAGCATTTTTACGATCTTTTCGACGGTTTTTATAATGACGATATTTATTTTCATACTCCCAGCCATTTTCTACCTAATCTGGATTGTGCCTGGCGCTTAAGTAATTTGAAGGAAATGGATATTACCCTGGTTATCGGCAAAGAAGACCCCTTTTTACAGAATAATGAACAACTCAGCTCGATATTGGGGCAAAAAGGCATTAATCATCAGTTATTGGTTTGGGACGATAGAGCGCATAGCGGTTATTATTGGCGACGTATGGCGGCGCTTTATATCTAACTGCTTTTCTGGATTTCTAACAATAGTATTTTCAAATAACTAAAAAAGGCATTATAATGCGCGGTTCAACGGAGCATACCGCTCCTCCTTGCTTTACCTTCTTTTTAAGACAGAGAGGGAAGGCTTAACCGAAAGGAAAAATAATGCGACATTATGAAATTGTCTTTTTAGTCCATCCTGATCAAAGCGCTCAGGTTCCAGCGATGATTGAACGTTATAAGTCAACTATCGAAGCCGCATCCGGCACCATTCACCGTTTGGAAGATTGGGGTCGTAGACATCTGGCTTATCCCATTAGAAAAATTCATAAAGCCCATTATGTGCTGATGAATGTTGAGTGTGATCAAGCGACATTGGAAGAACTGGAAAGCGGCTTCCGTTTTAATGATGCTATTTTGCGTAGCATGACTTTATTGCAAAAAGTGGCCGTCACTGAGCCGTCCGCCATTGCTACGTCAACAGCTGAAGAAAATAAGGCGGCTGAATCCAGAGCTAAAGATGCGGCGGCCAGAGAAGCGGTAGTCGTGCCGGCAACAGGTGATCTCGATGACGAAATTGACTTAGACGATGTCGATGTCGATTTTGATGCTGACGAAATCATTGCTGAATAACACTCTAATTTATCGGATTTAAGGAAAATTATTATGGCGCGTAACATCAGACGCAAAAAATTCTGCCGATTCAGTGCAGAAGGCGGAACACAGATCGATTATAAAGATCTGGATTTATTAAGTGATTATATTACCGAAACCGGCAAAATTGTTCCTAGCCGCATCACAGGAACCAGCGCCAAGTATCAAAGACAGCTATGTGTTGCAATAAAACGCGCCCGTTTTATTGCCTTACTGCCGTTCTGCGACGCACACAAATAGAGACCTGGAGGGGGCGTGAATTTTTTAGCGACATACATTATGCGGGGCAGAATACAAGCCATGATAGTGGCTACAACGCTCGCATTATTGTCGCTCATTGCGCCCCCGGTCAGTGTTATAAGTTCAGCCACGATCGCTCTCGTCACATTAAGACTGGGCGCTTTCGAAGGACTGACTATTTTAGTCAGCTCCAGTGTGGCAGCCGGACTATTAGGGTTTCTGGCACTCGGTAATTACCAGTTTGCATTGCTATACGTACTGGTGTTGTGGTTACCGGTCTGGTTGATTTCAATCGTATTAAGAGAAGGACGACATTTATCTCTGGCGGTTGAAATTGCGGTATTGATTGGCATACTTGGCGTTATCGGTTTTTACCTGTATGCGTCAGAGCCTACCGATATGTGGAAAGCCGTCCTTACCCAAATGATTCCGGCTGACGCACCCGTTGTAGATATTCAGCGAACTATCGATGCGCTTGCGCATTACATGACCGGCATAGTTGCGGCAGGATCGGTATTCGGCTTGCTGTTTGGCTTGTTTATGGGGCGGTGGTGGCAGGCGAATCTCTATAATCCGGGCGGCTTCAGGCAAGAGTTTTTGTCCTTGGATACTAAACCTAGGCTATCTATAGTTACGATTGCTATCGTAGCTATTGCCTGGGCAGTCCCAGGACAGATCTCCGAAATGGCATGGAATATCAGTATCTTGCTCTTTGTGTTATACACAGTGATCGGGACGGCTGTATTGCATACCGTATTCGCCAACATGAAACTGGCGCGTTATATAGTGCCGATGCTCTATATAACCCTGTTTTTGATACCGCATGCCATGCTGCTCGTTGCCCTGGTTGGTTTGAGCGACCCGTGGTTGAACTTACGCAAAAAAAAATCGAATTAACACACGCCTGATGGCGTACAAATAGTCGGTTAAAAACCGAAAGGCGAGGATTAAAAGATGGAAGTTATTCTTCTTGAAAAGATAGCAAACTTGGGTAATCTGGGTGACAGAGTCACTATCAAATCAGGTTACGGTAGAAACTATCTCGTTCCACAAGGTAAAGCTGTTGCCGCTACTGCCAAGAAAATTGCCGAGTTTGAAGAACGTCGCGCAGAACTTGAAAAAGCGGCTGCTGAAAAGCTGAGCGCTGCTCAAAAGCTGGGCAATGAACTGAGCAAACTTGAAGTGGTAATTACCCATAAAGCGGGTGATGAAGGCCGCTTGTTTGGTTCAATCGGCACTCATAATATTGCCGAAGCGATTACGGTTGCAGGTATTGCCGTCGAAAAACATCAAATTCGTTTGCCGAATGGAACTATTCGCCATATTGGCGAGTATCCCATCGACATCAGCTTACACTCCGATGTTATCGTTACACTGTCGATAAAAGTTGCTGCTGAAGCATAAGATGTGATGAAAGGTTCAAGATGCGAGGTGAAGACAATAACTTCTTGCATCTTGCATCTTGCCTCCTGGGCCTTGCGTGCTTTTTATTCCGGCCTTTTTTATCTGTTAATCCCTTTCATACTTTTGCGTCTGTTCTGGCGCGGTATTAGAGCGCCCGCCTATCGATGCCGATGGCGCGAACGTTTCGCTTTATACCATAAAAAATTCCCTCGGAACGTTATCTGGTTTCATGCCGTTTCCGTAGGTGAGGCTGAGGCTTTATTTCCGCTGGTTAGGCAAATACAACAGCAGCACCCGGATGCCACGTTATTAATTACCACGACCACGCCTACCGGTTCTGCTCGCGTTAAAGCGGTGATGCCGGAAACGGTTACGCATGTTTATCTGCCTTATGATGTGCCTGATGCCGTCTATCGGTTTATGCACTTTTTTAAGCCACGGCTTGCGGTTATTATGGAAACCGAAATCTGGCCCAATCTTTTTGCATGCTGCGGGAAGAACAATATTCCCTTATACATAATCAATGCCAGGCTATCGGAAAAATCGTCTCGTGGCTACCAAAGGATTCCTGCATTGGTGCGTCCCGCTTTGGCGCAAGTAAGTCTCATCGCGACGCAAACACAGGAGGACGCAAACCGGTTTATCGCCATAGGTGCGAACCCTGAAAAAGTGCAAACCTTAGGCAATATCAAGTTTGATGTTGAAATTCCATCGACGACTATTGAGCAGGGCTTGCAGGTAAAAGCTGATTTATTGGGTGATCGATTTGTGTGGTTGATTGCCAGCACCCATAAAGACGAAGAAGCGCTGTTTCTGGACATCTATAAAGAAATTAAGCAAAAAATCCCCAAATTATTATTAGTTCTCGTGCCCAGACATCCTGAACGCTTTGCAGACGTTAAAAAGCTGTGTTTACAGCATCAGCTGAGTGTAGTTATGCGCACGACAGGAGATAGCGTTAATACCCAAACAGATGTTTATCTGGTTGACACGATGGGCGAATTAAAAATGCTCTATGCCGCTTCGGATGTCGCTTTCATCGGCGGTAGCATGGTGCCAAGCGGCGGGCATAATATTCTTGAGGCCGCTGCCGTTGGCGTTCCTGTCATGTTTGGCCCTTACATGGATAATTTTAAGGAAATTGCGCGCGGCGTACTAAGCTATAATGCTGCTATTCAATGTCAAGACAAGAATGCAATAGTCAATTCAATTTTGACGCTGTATGATCAACCATCTTACAGAACAAGCTTAGCCGATAAAGGCAAGGTATTCGTGCTTCAGAATCAGGGAGCTATTGCCGGAATCTGTGAAACTCTCAAATTCGCCATCAGGAAATCAGCTCAATTATGATTTAACTAAACCGATACTTCGCTGTTTTGTGGCAAAATCATCCCCGATTGGAGCGGTAGTGGGCCTGCTTGGGGGAACATTCGTTTTCACCTGACAAAAGCCGTTGGTATAGTCGGTCATATTCAGTCAAGACATGAAGATTAAATCAATACCATGCGTGATATAGCTGTACTCATATTTGTAGCCGGGTGTATCATCGCGGCTTGGAAAAATGCTTGGTGGGGAGTGTTATCGCTCGCTGTTTTCAGTTATTTAAACCCCCATGCCTATGCCTGGGGGGCTGTTCGATCATTACCCGTCTATTATGTGCTTTTCTTAATTGTTGCTTTTCGGACAGTTACCACCAAAGATAAGCAGCCCCTTCCTAAAGATTGGCGCATACCCGTTTTTATTATGCTTTGGATATGGTTCGCAATCAGCTCAACACAAGCTTATTTTCCTGACATTGCCTGGCAGAGATATTGGTTCGTAACAAAAATTTACCTGCCGTTTTATTTCACGTTGGTACTGATCAATACGCGCTTTAAGCTCTACGCCTTAATCGTTACCATTGGGGCTTCAATCGGCATTGTTGCAGTTAAAGGCGGCCTATTCGCTATCTTGAAGGGTTTTTCTGCACGGGTTTATGGCCCCCCCAATACCCAGTTTGAAGAAAATAACGCGTTCGCCGTAGCCATGCTGATCTGCATTCCGCTACTATTAATTTGGCAAAAAGAAACGCTAAATCCCTGGTTTAAAAAAGGGATACTCCTGGCAATACCGATCATTTATGCCGCATCACTGTCCTCCTGGTCACGCGGTGCATTACTGACGATGGCCGCACTCACGCTGATGTTGATTTGGAACAGCAAGCGTAAGTATCTTGTCATTCCGTTGGTTTTTGTTGGGGCTTTTTTTGTCAAGGATTACCTGCCGGCAGAATGGTTCGGTCGCATGAATACTATCGAGACCTACCAGGAAGATTCCTCGGCGATGAGCAGAATTGAAGCCTGGACGGATGGCTGGAATCATACTCTTGAGCATCCCTTTGTCGGAGCAGGCTTTGAGGGCTGGATGTGGGTCACGCAACGTGATTGGCACAGCTCTTACGTCGAAATGTTTTCCGAACACGGCTTTATCGCTTTTGGGCTTTGGTTGTCTTTGATACTGGGTACGATAACAAGCCTTACGACATTACCCAAGAAAACCCGTCATGTTGCAGGCATGGAGTGGGTAACTAATTACTGTTTTATGTTACGTGCATCACTGATTTGTTATATGGTGGGCACGGCATTTTTAGGGCTTTCCTATTGGGATTTGCTTTATCATTTAATTTTTATCTCCGTTCTACTTAAAAAATTTGCTATGGAAGAACTGGCAATCAAGCAAAAAGACCTAATTAAACCGCGTTGGGCAATAAGACTCAATAGAAACGCCCCATAAAAGAGACATGGATTATCTTAGGGTATTCATTGATGCTATTTATGAGTCAATACCTGCGGCCTCGACAAAAAACTTATTTTACGCGCAACCCTGCAACAGCGCCTTGATCCGGGCTTAAAATCCAAATGTCTTTGCCGCCTGGGCCTGCGGCCAACACCATGCCTTCAGAACAACCAAAGCGCATTTTCCGGGGCGCTAAATTGGCAATAACGAGGGTTAATTTACCTTCCAGATCTTCCGGTGCATAAGCGGATTTAATGCCTGCCAATATGTTGCGGGTTTCATCGCCTATATCAACGGTTAATTGCAGCAACTTATCCGAGCCTTCTACGTGATCGGCTTTGATGATTTTGGCTATGCGCAAATCCAGCTTGGCGAAATCATCAAATTCGATGGTATTAGCGATAGTTTCAAATTTTTTGATCGTCGAAGAAGGTGCTGCGGTTTTTTCCAGATTTTCTTTGGAGGCTTCTACAATCGCCGTGATTTTATTAGCTTCAACTCGCGTCATTAACGGCTTGAAGTCATTGATGGCATGGTTCAACAAGGGTTGCGCACCGATTGGCCAAGCTTGTGAGGCTATGTTTAAAAAACTTTCAGCGTTTTCAGCCAGGACAGGAATAACCGGCTTCAAATAAACAGCCAGCAACCGGAACAGGTTGAGTCCCATGGTACACACGTCGTGCAATTCCTGATCTTTGCCTACTTCCTTGGCAATCAACCAGGGCTTTTTCTCATCAATATATTGATTGGCTTTATCTGCCAGCGCCATGATTTCGCGCATAGCCTTGCCGAATTCACGGGCTTCATAAAATTCCGCGATAGGCTGATTAGCGTTGACAAAGTCTTGAAATAAAGCGGGTTCAGAGCATTGTTCGGCCAAGCGGTTATCAAAGCGTTTGGCGATAAAACCGCTGCAACGGCTGGCGATATTGACGACTTTCCCCACCAGATCGGAATTAACCCGCTGACTGAAATCATCAAAATTCAGGTCTATATCATCAACACCGGCGCTGAGTTTGGCGGCAAAATAATAACGCAGGTATTCGGGATTTAAGTGCTCCAAATAAGTTCTTGCGGTAATAAAAGTGCCTCGCGATTTGGACATTTTTTCGCCGTTCACGGTTAAAAAACCATGTGCAAAAATAGCGCTGGGCGTTCTGAAATGTGCGCCGCTTAACATTGCAGGCCAGAACAAGGCGTGAAAATAAATAATGTCTTTGCCGATAAAATGATACAGCTCGGCGTCACTGTTTTTGGACCAGAATTCATTAAAATCCAGGCCTTGTTTATCACATAGATTTTTAAAGCTCGCCATGTATCCGATAGGCGCATCCAGCCAGACATAAAAATATTTGCCGGGCGCATCGGGGATTTCAAAGCCGAAATAAGGCGCGTCGCGGCTTATATCCCACTGTTGCAGGCCGCCATCTAGCCATTCGGCCAGTTTATTGCGCACTTCCGCCTGCAAATGACCGGCGTTTGTCCAATCGCGCAACATGTCGGTAAAGTTAGCCAGATCGAAAAAATAATGTACGGAATCTTTAGGTATAGGCTTTGCGCCTGAAATCGCGGAAACGGCGTTTTTCAGTTCGGTAGGCGAGTAGGTTGCGCCGCACGCCTCGCAGCTGTCGCCGTATTGATCGACCGCGCCGCATTTAGGGCATTCGCCTTTGATAAAACGGTCGGACAAAAACATGTTCTTAACCGGATCAAACGCTTGGGTAATCGTGCGCGAGCTAATGTGTCCGGCATCACGTAAACGCTCGTAAATCAGCGTGGAGTAGGCTTTATTTTCTTCGGAATGAGTGCTGTGGTAATTATCAAACGCCACACCAAATTCAGTAAAATCGGCCAAGTGCTCTTTGCCAACCTGGGCGATGAGTTGTTCCGGCGTAATCCCTTCCCGATCGGCTTTAAGCATAATCGGCGTGCCGTGAGTATCATCCGCGCAAACAAAATAACAGGAATTACCGCGTTGTTTCTGGAAACGCACCCAGATATCGGTTTGAATATATTCAACCAGATGCCCTAAATGTATGGGGCCGTTTGCGTAGGGTAAGGCGCTGGTAACGAGAATTTTTCTATCTGACATGGCGTAAAAGTTCAAAGAATACGGAAACAAACAATCCGGTGATTATCGCATAAAATTAACGGCGTCGGCGCATAGCGCATCGATTTAGAAATGAATTTTATTGAAAAATCTGTAGAATGCCTCCTATCCTGAGCAGATTCATGGGTTGAAACTGACTTACTGACAATATTCACTCTGAGCAATCATCATGGCACACATAGAAAAGACGGATGTAGAAAATATTTTGCGGACACAAATCGATACCAATCATGGCGTCGATTTGGTGTCTGCAAAATCGGTCAAAGCGATCACCATTGATGGCGCAAACGTCAGCGTTAAGCTGGAGCTGGGTTATCCGGCCAAAAGCTATCTTGCTGAATTAACGTCCGCTGTCGAACAACGTCTGAAAACGCTGGACGGGATAGGGCAAGTGACTGTTGAAGTCACGGTAAAAATTATATCGCATGCCGTACAACAGGGCTTGAAGCCGCAACCGAACATCAAAAATATTATTGCCGTCGCCTCCGGCAAAGGTGGCGTCGGCAAGTCGACGACGGCCGTCAATCTGGCGCTGGCATTGGCGGCAGAAGGCGCAACAGTCGGGATCTTGGATGCCGACATTTATGGCCCCAGTATTCCAACCATGCTGGGCTTGTCCGGTCGCCCGGACAGCGTAGACAACAAAACCATGATCCCTAAAATGGCTTACGGCCTGCAAACCATGTCTATAGGCTATTTGATTGAGGCCGACCAGCCGATGATCTGGCGCGGGCCTATCGCAACCAACACCCTACAGCAGTTGCTTAGGGATACCAACTGGGTTGATGTGGATTATCTGGTTATCGATTTACCGCCGGGCACCGGCGACATACAACTGACCTTGGCCCAGCAGATTCCGGTCAGCGGAGCTATCATCGTCACCACGCCGCAGGATATTGCGCTGATTGACGCCCAGCGCGGTCTGGGCATGTTTGCCAAAGTCAACGTGCCAGTGCTGGGTGTGGTTGAAAACATGAGCTTGCATATTTGCAGCGCATGCGGCCATGAAGAAGCTATTTTCGGCACCGGCGGCGGTATTGCGATGTCCGAGAAAAACAAGGTGGATTTTTTGGGTTCATTGCCGCTGGACATGGCCATACGGCTATGCGCTGATTCTGGAAAACCGACCGTAGTGGCCGATCCTGATGGCCGTCCGGCGCAGCTTTACAAGGAAATTGCGCGTAAAACGGCGGCGAAACTGGCGTTAAAAACCAAGGATTTCAGCACCCGGTTTCCGACCATTGTGGTGCAGAATACGTAAAGTAGCGACGAAGTCCGTGAAACCTCCTATAAAGACCGGGGTTGCAAGTATCAGGAACAGACCGGCGTGACCTTACCGAAAAAGTCTTACACATTACGCCCCATTTTGGGGCGTTTTCATTTGCAGTGCGCGTATAATAAGCACCGTTTTTAATCACAAAGGGCTTTCATAAAGCTTGGCCTATAAATTGCATATTTAAATATAAAGATTACATCAAAAACGACAAAAACTATGTATAAACGCATACTNNTATTTGACCGTGAATTAATACTCACCTACATCAATACGGCGGGAGAAATTCTGCTGGCTGACAGCGCGCATCACTTAGTGGGCCATAGTGCCGATGAATTATTCAAATCTTCCGATCCTGCCCTGCTGGCCAATTTAAAACAATCGCTGGCGATGGCGGAACCCCTGGTGGATCGGGCTCTTACCTTGAATCGCATGACCCATAATGTGACCATTAACTTTAGCGCGACCCCGTTGTTAGACCGTGAACAGGTAAGCGAACTACTGGTCGAACTGCAACAGGTCGATAATCATCTGCGCATNNTCCAAGGAAGAGCAGATATTAACGCAACAGAATACTGCACGCTTGCTGGTCAGAGGATTGGCTCATGAAATAAAAAATCCATTAGGCGGATTGCGCGGTGCGGCGCAGCTGCTGGATCTGGAATTACACGACCCAGAACTCAAGGAATATACGCAAATCATTATTGCCGAATCGGATCGCCTGCAGGGCTTGATGGATAAAATGCTGGGGCCCAACAAGCTGCCCAATAAAAGTATGCTTAACATTCATGAAGTCCTGGAGCGTGTCAGGCAATTGGTGCAGGCTGAATACAGCGGCAACCTGACTATTAACAATGATTACGATCCGAGCATTCCCGATATTTATGCGGACAAAGACCAACTCATCCAGGCCATTTTAAATATTGCCAGAAACGCTATGCAGGCGATGGAAGGAAAAGGCGAAATCATGTTCAAAACCCGCATACACCGGCAGCTGAACGTGGGCCGTAAACGTTATAAATTAGCGGTTAAGTGCGACATCATCAATAACGGGCCGGGCATAGACGCCGACATGATGAGTCAGATATTTTACCCCATGATTACCGGCCGGGCCGAAGGCACGGGACTGGGCTTATCCATTGCCCAAGCCTTGATTAATCAGCATAACGGTTTAATTGAATGTAACAGCGAACCGGGAAATACGGTATTTTCAATTTTTTTACCGATGGAGGCCAAGTAATGACTAAGCCCGACACAGTCTGGATCATTGATGATGACAAATCCATACGCTGGGTAGTTGAAAAGGCGTTGCAAAAAGCCGACATCATCACCCGCAGTTTTTCCAGCGGGAAAGAGTTGCTGGCGGCGTTACAGTACGATTTGCCTGACGCCCTGATTACCGATATTCGTATGCCCGGCATGGACGGCCTGGAGCTTTTGGATAAGGTTCAGCGCAGCCACCCGAGTTTGCCAGTTATCGTCATGACCGCCCACTCCGACCTGGAAAGCGCAGTCTCGGCATTTCATGGTGGCGCTTTTGAATACTTGCCTAAACCTTTCGATATTAAAGAAGTTGTCAATCTGGCGCAACGCGCCTGCATTCATGGCCGACAACAGCAAGACGACGCCCATCGCGCCTCCACAGCCAGCACTGAACCTACTCCGGAAATCATCGGCGAAGCCCCTGCGATGCAGGAAGTGTTTCGGGCGATAGGACGACTGGCGCGTTCGCACATTACCGTACTCATTAACGGTGAGTCGGGAACTGGCAAGGAATTAGTGGCTAAAGCGCTGCACCGCCACAGTCCCCGGGCTAAAAATCCCTTCATCGCGTTAAATATGGCCGCTATCCCTAAAGACCTGATGGAGTCTGAACTGTTCGGTCACGAAAAAGGCGCTTTTACCGGCGCCCAGGCGCGGCGGGCGGGCCGCTTTGAACAAGCCAACGGCGGCACCTTGTTTCTTGATGAAATAGGCGACATGCCGGCGGAATTGCAAACCCGTTTATTACGGGTGCTAGCCGATGGCGAGTTTTATCCGGTGGGCGCACATCTTGCCGTTAAAGTCGATGTGCGCATTATTGCCGCTACGCATCAGGATCTCGAAACCTTAGTGGATCAAGGCCGTTTCCGGGAAGATTTATTTCATCGCTTAAATGTCATACGCATACACATTCCGGCCCTGCGCGAGCGCAAACAGGACATCCCGTTGCTGCTACGCCATTTTTTACATCAGGCCGCTTCCGAATTGGGCGTAGAAATTAAAACGTTGAAACCGGAAGCCGAGGTCTTTTTAAGCACTCTGGAATGGCCGGGCAACGTCAGGCAATTGGAAAACAGTTGCCGCTGGTTAACCGTCATGGCGTCGGGCCGGGAAATTCATCTGCATGATTTGCCGCCTGAGTTACTCAATACGCCTTCAGAACAAGAGATGGTCGCAACTGACTGGGAATCTTTACTCAGAAGCTGGGTAGACCAGCAACTACTGCGTTCCCAAGCTGGAACTTGTGAACGAGTAGAAGTTGCCAAACAGACCATTCCGGCTGTTGAAAGCATATTAATTAAGGCCGCCTTGAGCTTTACTCACGGCAAGCGCCACGAAGCTGCTATTTTGTTGGGCTACGGCAGGAACACGCTAACCCGTAAAATAAAAGAACTGGGGATAGAGGAATAACTTAGCAACACAATAGACTGATTTCTTTCGTGTCTTTCCCGTTTTTCGTGGACTGACTGCGAATTTTAGGTTCATGCACCATCACGATCCATAACAAACGCCATAGCACCATTATAGTGCAATAAGTTATAAAATTCCCCGATATTTTCAGATCTCCTCCTCCTCGTTATTAACTTAAGCACGCCGGGTGCTCCGGGGTCTATCTATTCATGCCCGGCAACAAGGCACATAGATCGGCGGGCAATCAATTCTTTATAGCCTGCGGCAAGGTCGTTAGGGTCATAACAAAATAACACTTGGCACACTCCATGCTTTAAGTAATTTTGAGTCGTTACTTTAAAAAAGAGAGGAACAAATGAAACTGATAACCGCTATAGTCAAACCTTTTAAGCTGGATGATGTACGTGAGGCACTTTCAGATATGGGGGTTTCCGGTGTAACCGTAACCGAAGTAAAAGGTTTTGGTCGCCAAAAGGGTCATACCGAACTCTATCGTGGAGCNNCAGGCTGTAGAAGCCATTACCAAAGCGGCTAACACAGGAAAAATTGGTGACGGTAAGATTTTTGTAACCAATTTAGAACAGGTTGTTCGGATTCGTACCGGTGAAACCGGCGATGAAGCCATTTAATATTTTTAAGGGGGAACTTATGAAACATTTTTTAAAAGGCTTTATGCTGATTGCTTTACTGGGTTTTGCGGGCATTACTTTTGCCGATGATCCAGTTGCTGCGGCAGCAGCAGCGGTAGTAGCGCCCGTCGCCCAGAAAGGCGATACGGCGTGGATGATCATGGCGACGGTACTGGTTATCCTGATGTCCATCCCTGGCCTGGCATTATTTTATGGCGGTATGGTACGTGCCAAAAATATGCTGTCCGTGTTAATGCAAGTCTTCGTGATTTTCTCGATGATGGCGGTGCTGTGGGCGCTTTACGGTTACAGTATTGCCTTTACCGAGGGTAACCCCTTTTTTGGCGGCTTCAGTAAGCTGTTTCTTTTGGGTATAACGCCAGATTCGCTGGCGGCTACCTTCTCCAAGGGCGTTTATGTTCCTGAATATATCTATGTGGCGTTCCAATTGACCTTTGCCTGCATCACACCGGCCTTGATTATCGGCGCATTTGCCGAGCGGGTTAAGTTTTCAGCCATCTTAGCGTTCATGTTGCTTTGGTTTACTTTTGCCTATCTGCCTATGGCGCACATGGTTTGGTATTGGGCGGGCCCTGATGCTTACACCGATGCCAAGGCTGGCGAAACCGCAGCGGCAACCGCAGGCTTTTTGTTCCAAAAAGGCGCGCTGGACTTTGCAGGCGGCACGGTGGTACATATCAACGCCGGTATCGCTGGCTTGATCGGTTGCTTGATGGTCGGCAAACGTATCGGTTACAAAAAAGAATCGCTGGCGCCGCATAGCGTTACCATGACCATGATAGGCGCGTCCTTGTTATGGGTGGGCTGGTTCGGTTTTAACGTCGGCTCCAATCTGGAAGCCAACGGTCTCTCCACGCTGGTTTTCATCAACACCTTACTGGCCAGCGCGGCGGCAACACTGGCTTGGTCAGGAGCTGAATGGCTGGTTCGCGGCAAGCCCAGCATGTTGGGCGGCGCTTCCGGTTCTATCGCAGGACTGGTTGCCATCACGCCCGCCTGTGGTTGGGCAGGTCCGATGGGTTCTATTGCCCTGGGATTGGTTGTCGGTGTCGTGTGCTTTTTGGCCGTTACCAGCCTGAAAAGCAAGCTGGGTTACGATGACTCGCTGGATGCTTTCGGCGTACACGGTATAGGCGGAATTGTCGGCGCTTTGGGTACGGCAGTCGTCGCAAGCCCGGCATTAGGCGGCACTGGCGTTTGGGATTATGTTGCCAATGGCGTTGCCGAATACAGCATGTCCACGCAATTCATCAGCCAACTGTGGGCGGTCGCAATCTGTATCGTCTGGTCAGGCACGGTATCTTTCATCGCCTTCAAGTTCGTCGATATTATGATCGGGCTGCGGGTCAGTGAAGAATCCGAACGTGAAGGTCTGGATATTTCCGAACACGGCGAAACGGCTTATCATATTTAGGAACGCGCATAAAACAACGTCGACATCTTACCCCTCTCCTTCTGGGAGAGGGTTGGGGTGAGGGGATTTAATAGCGTATGTTCATTAGGGATGTGTAATCGTTAATAAAAAAACCGGGTGCTAATTGCGCCCGGTTTTTTTTTGCCTGAAACATTTTCAACCCAATCCTATACGCAAATTTGCTGAGGTTCTGAAAAGCCGTAGGCTTAGAGTATGGCTTGACGAGTGGGAACTTGAATCTGGTGGTATTATTGGCGTTGGTAAATTGAGTGCTTTTTCAAGCTACTCAAATCGGCAGGCCACCACTTGGAATCATGGAGGCATACTCCCAAAAAGAGCTGGAGTGATACAATGGGTTCTATTAACCATCTCATTATGTTGAATATCAGTGGATAAAAAATTTCCCTCCTTGTCATCCGAAGCGTCGCCCGCTCGGCTACGTGAAATTCCCTATAACTATACCTCTTTTTCCGACCGCGAAATTGTTATCCGGTTGCTCGGTGAAGAAAGCTGGAAAATTCTGGAGTCACTCCGGGACGAACGCATAACAGGCCGTTCCGGCAGGATGCTTTTTGAGGTTCTGGGCGATATTTGGGCGGTGCAGCGTAATCCCTACCTTGAAGACGATCTGCTTGATAATCGTAAACGCCGTCGGGCATTACTGGACGCGTTACGCCATCGTATTCAGCAGTTGGAAAAACGCCATTCCGAGTTGGAAAGTGAAAATCCAGATCGAGCCAAGCGGGTTGAGTTTTTGATCAAAGCCGCACATCAGGCGGTTAACGACTTTGAAGCCCATTTTGAAAGCACCAGCGCTATGCGAAGAAAAGTGTTGGCTTTGCTATCCAAACATACCCGCAAGGACAATATCTGTTTCGACGGTTTTGCCCGCGTATCGCATGTGACTGATGCCACCGACTGGCGGGTCGAATATCCGTTTGTGGTATTGTATCCCGCCAATGAGGAGGAAGTGGGGCACTTGGTGCGCGATTGCATCAAGCTGGGGCTTACTATTATTCCTCGCGGCGGTGGTACCGGTTATACCGGTGGCGCGGTGCCTCTGACGCCCTATTCGGCAGTCATTAATACCGAAAAGCTGGTTAATATAGGCCGTGTGGATTATGCGGCCAGTCTGCCGGGCGTCGAACAGACTTATGCGACGATTCATACCGATGCAGGCGTAGTGACGCGACGTGTTATGGATGTTGCTGACAATGCCGGTCTGGTATTCGCCTGCGATCCTACTTCGGCGGATGCGTCTTGTGTGGGCGGCAATGTGGCGATGAACGCCGGTGGCAAAAAAGCCGTGCTTTGGGGGACGGCGCTGGATAACCTGTTGTCCTGGCGGATGGTGACGCCGGACGGCAACTGGCTGGAAGTTGAACGTTTTAATCACAATCTTGGCAAGATTCATGATCAGGCAGAAGTAACCTTTGTGCTGAAACGTTTCGATTCCAAGAAACGGCAATTGCTATCTGAAGAGAAACTGGTCATTCCCGGTACACTTTTCCGCAAGGGTGAGCTGGGTAAGGACGTTACCGACAAATTTCTCGGCGGCTTGCCGGGCATACAAAAAGAAGGCTGCGATGGCATTATCACCTCAGCGCGCTGGATTTTGCACAAGATGCCACCGCATACCCGCACCTTCTGCGTGGAATTCTACGGACAGGTTCGTGAAGCGGTGCCGGCCATTCTGGAGATTCGCGATTATCTGGCGGCCTTGCCCAAGAATGGCGCGGCGCGAGTGATGCTGGCAGGTCTCGAACATCTGGATGAGCGCTATGTCAAAGCCGTGGGCTATGCCAGTAAAGCCAAGCACCACGGTCGTCCGAAGATGGTGCTGATCGGCGACATTGTCGGCGACGACGACAAACAGGTCGCTTTGGCCGCATCAGAAGTCGTGCGCTTGTGTAATGCACGCGATGCGGAAGGTTTTATAGCCGTTAGCCCGGAAACCCGGAAGACTTTCTGGCTGGACAGGGCGCGTACCGCTGCCATAGCTAAGCATACCAATGCCTTCAAAATCAATGAAGACGTTGTGATTCCGTTGCCGCGCATGGGCGATTATTGTGACGGTATCGAGCGCATCAATATCGAATTATCGTTGCGTAATAAATTGCGTTTGTGTGATGCACTCAGCCGCTTTTTGGAAGGCGACTTGCCGTTACGCTCTTATGAAAACAGCGTTGACAAAACCCAGTTGTTTGGCGACCGACGCAACGAAGCGCTAAGTTCGGTTACCCGTGTGCGTGAACACTGGCAGTGGTTGTATGACAATCTGGATTTGCCTTTGCAACAGGCGGAAACCATTTTATACGACCGCAGCATGAGCTTCGGCGAACTCACCAATCACGCGGCACAGCCAGTGCTATTTCACCGCTTACAGGATCATTCGCTCCGAGTGTCCTGGAAACAGGAATTGTTGCCGCTGTTAATGGAGATTTTCGAAGGCGATAATTTCCGGCCGGTCATTGAGCGAATAGAGGCTGTTCACAAAGAGGTTTTGCGTGGCCGCGTGTTCGTGGCACTGCACATGCATGCCGGCGACGGCAATGTACATACCAATTTGCCAGTCAACTCCGATCACTACGAGATGCTACAAGAAGCTAACCAGGCGGTAGCGCGTATCATGGCTCTGGCGCGATCCCTGGGCGGCGTTATCTCCGGCGAGCATGGCATCGGCATTACCAAATACGAATTTCTAAAGCCTGAGGAACTTGCAAGCTTTCATGCCTACAAACAGCGCATTGATCCCGAAGGCCGTTTCAATCGCGGCAAACTGATGCCGGGCGCCGACCTGCGTGCTGCTTACACCACGTCTTTCAGCCTGATGGGCTATGAATCGCTGATCATGCAACAAAGCGATATAGGCGCTATCTCGGATTCTGTAAAGGATTGTCTGCGTTGCGGGAAATGTAAACCTGTGTGTTCCACCCATGTGCCACCGGCCAACCTCTTGTATTCGCCACGCAATAAAATTCTGGCCACGTCATTGCTGATCGAAGCCTTTCTGTACGAAGAGCAAACCCGGCGAGGCATTTCTATCACCCATTGGAAAGAATTTGAAGACGTGGCTGACCATTGCACGGTGTGCCATAAGTGCTTTAACCCGTGTCCGGTCGATATTGATTTCGGCGAAGTATCGATGAATATGCGCAATCTGCTCCGTAAAATGGGTAAGCAGAGCTTCAATCCGGTCAAAACCGCAGCGATTGCATTTCTTTCTACCGGTCGCCCCAATAGCATTAAGATAATGCGCAAGCTGCTTATCGAGTGGTCTTATAAAGCGCAGCGGTTGGGCAATTTTTTCCTCAGACCTTGGGGTAAAGCACAACTTGCACAGCCGCCGTCATCGACTGGCAAGCCTGAGTTGCGTGAGTATGTGATTCATTTCACGAATCGAAAAATGCCTGGCAAATTGCCATCCAAGACCTCAAGAGCATTGCTAGGGATTGAGAGTGATCAGATCGTGCCTATTATTCGTGATCGTAATAAAACCCGTGCCGATTCCGAAGCGGTGTTTTATTTTCCGGGTTGCGGTTCCGAACGTTTGTTTTCACAAGTTGGTTTAGCCACCCAGGCCATGCTGTATGAAATAGGCGTGCAGACGGTTCTACCGCCGGGCTATTTATGCTGCGGCTATCCGCAGCGCGCAGCCGGCCAATACGACAAGGCTCAAAAAATCACCACGGATAATCGCATATTGTTTCATCGGGTTGCCAATACCCTAAATTATCTGGATATCAAAACCGTAGTCGTCAGTTGCGGTACCTGTCTGGATCAGTTACTGGATTACGAATTCGAAAAAATATTCCCCGGTTGCCGTATGATCGATATTCACGAATATCTGCTGGAGAAAGGCGTAAAACTGGATGGCATTAATGGCAGCCGTTATCTGTACCACGATCCCTGCCATAGCCCGATGAAACAACAGGACGCGATGAAGACTGTCAATGGACTGATAGGCGCGACGGTTAATAAATCCGAGCGTTGCTGTGGTGAATCGGGGACATTAGCGGTTACACGTCCGGATATTTCAACACAGGTACGTTTCCGTAAAGCGGCCGAGTTGCTGGAGGACACCGCTAAACTACGCGCTGACGGTTTCAACGGGCCGGTTAAAATGCTCACGTCCTGCCCATCGTGCGTGCAGGGCTTGCAACGCTATCAGGACGGCGGAGAGCAATTGGAAGTGGATTATATTGTCGTGGAAATTGCCCGGCATGTACTGGGCAAGGACTGGATGAAAACCTATATCGAGCAGGCGGCAAGCGGCGGTATCGAGCGGGTTTTGGTGTGAGAGGCGCATGCAAATAATCTTTGCAAGCATAGGCAACAATCCCGGCTACAAAGTATGTACAAGTCTTCTGGAGGGCGATGATGGCCAAGTACGGTAACGAAAAAAATATCAGGACAGTATTATCGCTGCCTTCAAACATTCCGAAGAGCCGGAGATTTTGATTGTCGTGGACAAGTTACTGACCGGCTTCGATACGCCCAGAAATACCGTGCTGTACCTCGACAAACGCCTCAAGGAACACAAGACATCGCTCGTGTGAACCGGCTTTTTGAAGGCAAGGATTACGGCTTTATTATCGATTACCGGGGCATC
>PMJA01000250.1:0-5453 GCA_003158415.1 Methylobacter sp. | reverse complement strand
ATGCAGCGGTATCTGGAACCGGACGACCGGCGACAACGCTACTATGAAACATTAACCTTATTCACCAAAACGCTACAACTGGCCTTAGCAATGCGCAGTTTCAGGATAGAACTCCTGTTTTTAGTGGCTGTTGTTGTAATCATTTTAGCCTCTTTACGTTTGAGTTTTGATGAGTTCGTAAGGTAGTGATGTCAAAGTAATAGCAAATTAGACATTTGTTGTATTACCTGCAAGCTTTATGCACATTCTTTACGGTCATCCCGGCAAAAAAAAAGCGCTGCCTAATAACAGGCAGCGCTTTTTTTGGGTGTTGCGGTGTAACTTATATCAAATAAACAAAGATAAACAAACCTAACCAGACCACGTCGACAAAATGCCAATACCATGCAGCGGCTTCAAAAGCGAAGTGGTTTTCCGGTTTAAAGTGACCCTTGGCGCTACGGAATAATACAACGCTTAGAATGATAGCACCAACGCAGACGTGGAAGCCGTGGAAACCCGTTAACATGAAGAAAGTAGAGCCATAAATGCCCGATCCTAACGTCAAGCCCATTTCAGTGTAAGCTTCATGGTATTCGAATGCTTGAAACGCGACGAACAGAAAGCCTAGTGTAACGGTTGCGATCAAACCTTTAATCAATTGCTCACGGTTCTTTGCCAACAGGCCATGATGAGCCCAGGTACAGGTTACGCCGCTGGTTAACAGTATCAAGGTATTTAAAAACGGAAGACCCCAAGCGCCCATAGGCTCAAAATGGCCGCCGACATTGCCGGGGCCGTTAGTTGGCCAAGCGGCTTGGTAGGTGGAATGTAATATTTCTTTGGTCGCGCCTTCGCCTAACCAAGGCACAGACAAATTACGCGTGTACCACAGTGTGGCAAAAAAGACCGCAAAAAAAACGATTTCCGAAAAAATGAACCACATCATGCCCATGCGGTAGGAAATACCTACGCCGTGGCTATACATGCCGGATTCACTTTCCTTAGCTTGCAGTGTAAACCAGCCCACCAGCATGGTAATGAAAATAAGTAAGCCCACCACCATCAGGGTAGGGCCGATAGACGAACCATTTAAATAATTTGCAAATCCAGCCAGCATAGTCACTAAACCGGCCGTACCAATGACTGGCCAGGTCGCTTTATGCGGAATGTAATAAGCGGCATTTGTAGACATAACCTTCCCCTTTTATTTTTTTACTGATTTTTCAGTATTATCAAAAAATGTGTATGACAGTGTAATGGTTTTGTATTCTTCCGGTAATTCCGGATTAATGACAAAACGCATCGGCATAGTTTTCGCTTCTTTCGCCTGGAAAGTTTGTTCTGAAAAACAAAAACACTGCGTTTTTTCAAAATAACTGCTGACTACCGCAGGCGAAAAACTGGCAATCGCTCTAGCCAGCATGATTTTATTGCTCTTGTTTTCAGCATAAAAGTTCACCGTGTGATATTCACCGGGATGGACTTTCAGCTGTTTTGTTTCGGCATGAAATTCCATAGGCGTCGATTCATTCAATGTAGTCATGAATTCTATGGTAATTTCCCTGCTCATGTCGACTTTGTAAGCGACCTCCGGGACTTTTTTAATATCATCCGGCCGGTCCCGCTCTATCCATTTCCATTCACACAAAACATCGTAAATGGGAACCAGCGCGTAACCAAAGCCGAACATAGCCACAGCGACCAATACCAGATTGCGTACTAACTTGGCGTTTTTCTTACTAAGCTCTGCGCTCATTGAGAAACCGCTTGAGCGACCGCGAATAGATAAACAATCACGGTGATCGCCACCAAAATCACTGCCGTTAAAATATTTTTATTTTTTGTTGTCATTTGTTAATCGATACATTGCCAACATTGAGTCTGGCAATGTATCTTTTATACCTTAATGTGAATCCAAAACGTGTTCAGTCGGCACACAGATGGGTGGTGTCGTCCAGGTATGATAAGGAACCGGTGAGGGCAGCGTCCATTCCAAGCTGTGCTTGGCGGCATCTTCCCAGACCTCATCGCTTACTTTTTCGCCGGTGCCGCCTCTGATGGTGTCAATAACGATATACAGGAACAACAATTGGCTGGCGCCAAATATGAAACCGCCGATACTGGAAATCATATTCCAGTCAGCAAACTGTATGGCATAGTCGGGGATACGACGCGGCATACCGGCTAAGCCTAAGAAATGCTGAGGGAAAAATAATACGTTCACAGAAATTACCGACAACCAAAAATGCAGTTGACCAATTTTTTCGTTGTACATGTGTCCTGTCCATTTAGGCAACCAAAAGTAACCCGCCGCCATCAAAATAAAAACGGACGCAGGCACCAAAGTGTAATGGAAATGGGCAACGATAAAATAAGTGTCGTGATACTGGAAATCAGATGGCGCGATAGACATCATCAAGCCGGTAAAACCGCCCATGGTAAATAACACGACGAAGGCAATTGAAAACAACATCGGCGTTTCAAAAGTCATCGAGCCTTTCCACATAGTGGCTGTCCAGTTAAAGACTTTAACGCCGGTAGGTACCGCAATAATCATGGTGGCGTACATAAAGTACAGTTCACCCGCGATAGGCATACCGACAGTGAACATGTGATGCGCCCAAACAATGAATGAAAGGAAGGCAATTGATGCAGTCGCCCAAACCATTGACGCGTAACCAAATAACGGTTTACGTGCAAACACTGGAATGATAGTGGAAGCAACGCCGAAAGTAGGCAGAATCATAATATAGACTTCCGGGTGTCCGAAGAACCAGAAGATATGTTGATAAAGCACCGGATCGCCACCGCCAGCCGCATTAAAAAAGCTGGTGTGGAAAAATTTATCGGTCAACAACATGGTGACTGCGCCCGCAAATACCGGCATAACAGCAATTAACAAAAACGCAGTAATCAACCAGGTCCATACAAACAACGGCATATCCATCATTTTCATGGACGGCGCACGCATATTGAAAATCGTTGCGATAATGTTGATTGCGCCCATGATGGAGGAAATACCCAATAAATGCACAGAGAACACGGCGAACGGCATGGCTTTGCCGACCGTAATCGGTTGCAATACTAACGGTGGATAAAAAGTCCAGCCCGCATTCGGCGCACCTGTTTCCATGAACAAGGTGCTGGCCAGCAATAACACGCCGGCAACCAGCATCCAGAAACTCATGTTATTCATGCGCGGCAATGCCATATCGGCGGCGCCTATCATCAGCGGGATTTGCCAGTTAGCCAAGCCGACAAAGGCGGGCATAACTGCGCCAAATACCATAACCAATGCATGCATGGTTGTCATTGAATTAAAGAAGGCAGGGTCTACAAACTGTAAGCCCGGTTCAAATAATTCGGCGCGGATCACCATGGCCATGGCGCCGCCGACAAAAAACATTGCCAGTGCAAACAATAAATACAATGTACCTATGTCTTTATGGTTAGTGGTAATTATCCATCTTAACAGGCCCTTAGCAGGGCCGTGGTCGTGATGCTCATCGGCATGATGATCATCATGTTCGGCTACGACAGCAGACATACTTTATACCTCAAAAATAGTTAAAAAAGAGTGAGTCGATAAGAAAATCAGAGGCTTATTCATCGTCATCGGGAAGGGCCGTTTGCTTGGGTTGTAAAACATCACCCACGTTATTGCCCAAATCGTTACGCACATAGGTCATAAGCTCTGCAAATTCTTTACCATTCAATTTGTCAAACTTCGGCATTTTTGAAGTACCTGCGCGTAAGAAGCCATCAAATGACTCCCATTTTCCGGTCGCTATAGCACTACCTGTTAACGCAGGAATTAAACCAGGAACGCCGCCGCCTTTAATTTGATGGCAACCGACGCAATTCTTCAAATAGACTGATTCACCATGAGCAATGAGTTGCTCACGGGTCTGGTCGCTCAAATCCGGTTTTTGTTTTTGTTGTTCCAGAGTCTTTTTTACCCACGCATCGTAGTCGGGCTGCTCCATGGCAATGACCACAATCGGCATAAAGCCATGATCCCTGCCGCATAACTCAGTACATTGACCACGATAGGTGCCCGGTTTGTCGACAGACGTCCAGGCTTCGTTAATAAAGCCGGGGTTAGCGTCTTTTTTCCAGCCTAAATCAGGCACCCACCAGGAATGGATGACGTCAGCGGAGGTCAATACAAAACGGATTTTGGTGTTGACGGGAATAACCAAGGGTTTATCAACATTTAACAGGTAATGCGGGACAGTGTGGGGATTAGCGCCCACGGTGCGGTGTACTTTTTCACTCGCTTCATCCAAATGGCTTTCAAAATGAATGTCATTATTCAGATATTTATAATCCCAATACCATTGCCTGCCGGTAACCTGGATGGTCATGTCCGATGCTTGGACGTCATTCAGTTCCAGCATGGTTTTGGTTGCCGGAATCGCCATGCCGATCAAAATCAAGGTCGGAATAATAGTCCAGACAATTTCAACGGTGGTGTTTTCATGAAATTGTGCGGCTTTATGTCCTTTTGATTTACGGTGATGGTAAATTGAGTAAAACATAGTGCCGAACACGACGACGCCTATGGCTACACAAATCCATAGAATTAACATGTGCAGGTCATAAATGTCATTACTGACCTTTGTAACCCCTTTCATTAAATTGAGCGTATAGTCCGCCTGCGCTGTTCCTAGCCCTAAAGCCATTAAGATCAGACCTGCGAATAGTTGCTTTGCTTTGTTCACGGAGCAGCCTCTTCGATAGTAGTTATAAACTCTTTATAAGTGTTATATGGTTTCGCAAATTCAAGACCCGAAAAAAGCCTGACTTGATCCTTTTGCGTAATAATTATCACAAAAAACAGGAGGATTTTACTCCATGATGCCTGTCTATGCCAGCTGTCCTTTTTATGATGTTAATTTTGCACAAAAAAAAGGCTTGTGAATCAAATAATTCACAAGCCTTTCGTGCGGTTTTGGTTTAGCCGGATTTGCTGTTAGCTATTCAATGCGTCAGCATAAGCCTTGTCGAAAGTTGGAATATGGCTGTCTAGCCAATTTTTAACCAATTGACCAACTTCTTCGGTAACTTCGGCTTCGCCAGCGTGGAATTTAGTTTGCAATCCGCCGCAAATGCCGATCAATGCTACATGCTCTGCTTTGTGGCGATCATAGCCAGCATAGTTTTTAGCCAGCATTTCTTTTTCTTCATGAGCAAAGTGACCTACCACATAGGCGATCAAATCATCCAATTGCGCACCGATTGCAGGGCGGGCCGCTCCACCGGTTGCCAAATCATATAATTTATTGAGCTTATCAAACAAAATTTTGTGTTCTTCATCTGCAAAGCCAACATTGGTGCCGTATTGACCCGCTGTCCAAGTAATTAAAGCCATGATTCTCTCCTGTGTGTTTTATTGTAATTAACCGCACGAAAATTATGGATTATATTTTACATGAAGTCAACTTTAGCTTAGGTAACTCGCAATAAAT